>JAYVYS010000387.1:0-3595 GCA_043784005.1 Isosphaeraceae bacterium | reverse complement strand
CCGGTCCAACCATCCTCTCTACACCGCGGTCTGCAATCCGTGCGAAAACCGCTGTAATATCCTGGACCCTGAACGACGCTCACGAATTATTTAACGGTCACCAAACCTCCCCATCCAGTTCCAGCACACCCTCATCACGGAGCCGCTGGGCCTCGGCGACAAGCTGTCCGCGCGTGCCTTCGAGCGCATCGGAAAGTTTCGTCCTGGAGAAACCGTCCAGGATTCGAAGGGCGTGCGCGGGGCGTTGCTCTTTGATCAGCATTTGGGCGAGTTTCAATCGAACACGCGGTGAAGGATTTTCGGCCCGGCGGAGATAGTCTTCCATCACGGCGATCGCGGGTCGAAGTTCCTTCGCGTCGACAAGTGCTTTGATCAGCGCCAGCCAATCAGGATCGGGAGGCTGCCAACCCGCGACGGTACGGAGCGACTTGTCGTAGGCCGCTTGCGCCGCGAGGGCGTCGCCCGCGTCGAGGTGGCGACGCAGCCGACGGTTCGCCGCGTTGGCGGGATCTTCGGCGGAGGCTTCGGTCGCCTTGGTTTTCGACTTCTTGACCTTCGCCGGGCGATCCTCGTCCGCGAGGCGCGGCGCGGAGACCGTTTTGCGGCGATCCGCAGTCTTCTTTGAGACGCCTGTACGCCCCTGAATGACGGCGAAGAGGTCCCAGTTCTCGCAATCAACGAGCCCCGCTTTCAGCATCCCCACGCCAACGAATAGCCCCATCAAAGCACCCGTCGCATGGAGCAGCGGGGTCGACATCACGCCCCCGGTGAACGCGACCATCAAAAACTCAAGCCCGATGTAAAGCAGGGCGAACCAAAGGATGCCGATGTCGATCTGGTGCGGATAAAACCGCCAAAACCAGATGCAGTTCAAGTCGTTGGATGGTGCCCATACCATCGCGATCGCGAGCAAGCCATAGATGACTCCCGAGGCCCCAAGGATGTGACCATGTTCCGCTCCCAAAGAGCCGACCTGCTCGAAGATCGACTGTGTCAAACCCATTCCGAGATAAACCACGAGGTACTTCAAGACCCCGAGCTTCCCTTCGACCACAATTCCGAACGCCCAAAGAAAGATCATGTTGCCGACGAGATGCTCGATATTGGCATGCATGAAAAAGCTGGTAAGCCATTCCAGCGGGTGCAATCCCTCTCCGCGAGAAAGCGCGAAGCCCATCCGGTCGTCAGAGTCCATGCTGGCGGTCGCGATAAAAACCAGGACGTTCACCACGATGATGCCGACTGTCGCCTTCGGCCAATGGTAGATCGGCGCATCGGTCCCATAAGGAATGAACATAGGAAAGGACTCCAGGAGAGCTCAGCCATGTTCCTCAAATCACCAGTATTTCCAATCGGCCGTCGCAAGCACATAAATCCCGAGCGCGAGGTTGGCGACTGCATGGCTGATCACACACGCCGTCACATTTTTCGTGCGCCAGACCAGCCCGCCCCAGGCCAAGCCCGTCAGCACGGCGGGAAGCCATTCCGGATGCGAGCCCGCGAAAACCAAGGTCGTGACCGCCAAAGCCAGTGGGGTAACTTTGCCAATCGGTACGCGAAGATAATTCGGGTCGATCATCCATCGCATCAAGAACGATCGATAAAACAACTCCTCGATCGGTGGAACGATCAAGACCAGGCCGATCATCCGAATGACGATGAAGAGCCCGCGACCCGGCTTGGGAATGATCGACGGATCGAACGCGACTCGCTTTCCGAGCCAGGAAAGCTCGGGATAATGCCCGTCAAGCCCGATCCAGGCCGTCGTGACCGCCAACCCCACGCCAACCGCCAGCGCGATCGCGGACGTCGAGGGACGCGAGAGATCCCGAAAAATCACCCTGCAATACCAGAGCAAGCCGACCATGACGATGAGC
Organism: Isosphaeraceae bacterium; assembly: GCA_043784005.1. Classification (GTDB taxonomy): domain Bacteria; phylum Planctomycetota; class Planctomycetia; order Isosphaerales; family Isosphaeraceae; genus JAYUFP01. The sequence continues at coordinate 1,718 of JAYVYS010000387.1, read as the reverse complement.
TTGATCGAGTAACCGATCGGATACCACGTCGGGCTGGGCGTGCCATTGGGTCCGGAGGGCAAATACCCTTCCAGAGCCGTTAGCGCGAGGAATCCGGCGAGCGGTACGATATAAGGCCAGACCGGGGGCTCGGTTTTCGGGATCGACTCGGGGGCCGTTTCATCAGAAATCTCAGACATCACGATCCTTTCTGATCAAGAGCGCTAACAGGCGCGGGTCGTCGAGCCTTGAGATGATAAGGTCGGCCGCACCAAGCCCCTCGGCCGGACTTTGTTCGTGCGGCACGCCGACGGTAAACGCCCCCGCCGCTTTCGCCGCCTGAATGCCCGGAGCACTATCTTCAAGAACGAGCATCCGATCGGGTGGAACATCCAGACGGGCTGCGGCTTTGAGATAGATTTCGGGATCGGGTTTTCCGAACGTGACGTCATCACCGGTGAGAAGCGCCTCGAAGTGGTCGAAGATCGCATGCCGGCGGAGCAGCCCCTCCGCGTAAATCCGCCGGGATGACGTCGCTACGACACGAGGAATCTCGTGCCTTTCAAGGTGGTCGAGCAACACGAAGAGGCCCGGTGTGGGATGGACGGCCGCGTCGATCTCGGACAAGAAGCGAGCGCGAGCCTCGGCCATCAAGTCTTCCACGGGCTCATCGAGCCCTGCCATCCGCTTGAAGGATTCGCCCGCATCGACTGCGCGTCTTCCGATCATCGCTTGCATCATTTCGCGAGTGAACACTTTTCCACGCGATGCGAGCATTTCACCCGCGACGCGGAAGAAAAGGGCCTCGGTGTCGAACATCAAGCCGTCGAGATCGAACGCGACGGCCAGGGGGTGATAGGGGGGGACCATTCGGATCTGAAACCTCAGAGAATTAAAACAGAATCAAATCATCAATTAAATGTGTGTTCCGACCCGCGGCGAGCCCGAACGCTTTCCGGGAACATCCTCGCCAGGTCAAGCGTTCCCTCGTCGTCGAAGCGCATGGGCCGGAATTCCGACTCGAAGGAAAGCCCGGGTAGCTCTCGGACCTCTTCAGCCAAGGGCTCCGTGACCCACAGCGTCGTCAATTCGAGCGTGTTGGGAATGAAGACGGCGCGGGCCTCACCGCGATCGATCCGCCAGCATGTATCAAGACAGGCGGCAATCACGTCGAGATCGGTGGGAAGGCTGATCGGCACGCGTGCCCGGGTCAAGAAATTACTGGTCATGCTGTTCACGCGAAGCGGTTTCGGGTCGATCGCCCTGACGACCCGGTCTGTGGTCAGGTCGGCCAGACCGATCCCCAGCGCATTGCCTCGGGTCTCCACCGAGAGATCCAGCACGCCAAGTCGCGTGACCACAGGCCTCGGCAGATCGGGCATCGTCTCGACTCGTTGCCTGCCGATCACGTTCGGGTCCAATCCCGTGCCGCTGTAATTCTTCCCAAGCTCCCCGACGATCAGGACGTCGATCTGATCAAAAGGCAGTCTCGCCATCAGCAACCGCGACTCGTCAAGAAGGCCGGGCTCAACCGCGAGCAATTCCTCAGGCTCGACACCAACGACCCTCGCGGTGTGTTCTCGAGCATTCTCCAGAAGCGCGATCCCGAGCGCCACGGGCGTCGCTTTAAGCAGAAATGCGCCGACCTCCGGCAAGAGCGTTTTCAGACCCGGCAGCCCGAGCTTGTGGACCTGCGCCGCCCCTTCTCGCTTACCCAGACCAATCGTGAGCATCTTTAA
>JAYVYS010000386.1:0-7752 GCA_043784005.1 Isosphaeraceae bacterium | reverse complement strand
GTATGAACATTCGGCAACGAAGCGAACTCGTCCCATTCGACTCGCCAACCGCAATGTTGAGCCGGCTTCGCGGGCGCTCTGCCCACGACGACGATTGAGGCGTTTGGAAACGCCCGACCTAGCCGATTCATCAGTTCCCAATCCACTCGATCCTCGATCGAGCCGACGTAACCGATCAAAGGTCGAGGCAGATCCGCAATGTCGTCAGGCGAGGGGGCGGGACGAGTCCAGGGCCGCTCGCCGATGGACCGACCCGGCGCTCCGTGGGGCAGATGCTTGATGCGTTCGGCCGCTTCGGGAACAGCGGCGCGAAGCACCTCGGCTCGCACCTTGGCGACGCATACGGTCAGGTCCGACTCGCGGACCGCCTTGCGCTCCATGGCGTTGACAGCCTCCGCGCAATGCGGCCAGTACAGCGCATAGTCGTCCAGGTTGTAATAAACCGTGCGCGACGGCCGCACGATCTCGGCGAGGTGAAGATAGTAGGGATACGTCATCACCAGTCCGAGCGGCGCGTCGGGGACATGCGTTTTTCGCCAATCGCGAATGGTTCGGCCCAGTGGACGCATCCCGATTTTCGGGTAGGACTTCATCCACCCGCTTGGCAAGACGTGCTCACGTCGCCACTGCCGGGGTCCAGTGGCTTGGAGTGATTTACCCCAAGCCCAGGGAGGGAGCCCGCGCTGCCAGGCGTTTCGGTAGTCGATACAACTCAGTAGAAGTGTCGAGACGTCGGTTCGTTCGACTTCTGAGAAAAGGTTGGCAGTCGAATACCAATTCGCATCGGCCACCGCGAGCGCGAGATGTGCCGATTCGGTGGAGCGTGAGTCAGGCGAAACTCGGGTTCGGACCGCCATCCGTGCTCCGTGGTTTTCAAAGTCGCACGGATGAATCAGGAGAACTCATCCGCAGATGACGCAGATGGACACAGATTAAGATATTGTACGGAGATCGGACAATTCGTCTCGAAAACGCCGGGTAAACGGTCGATCATGGCCGCATCGCGCCCCTCAGCCATCGAGTTTCATCTTCGATCTGCGTCATCTGCGGATGAGTTTGTTTTCGTGCTCCGAGCGCTTCGGCATTCCGCCTGCGAACGTCCCGTCCATCCGAGGCTCAGGGTACAACGGTCGCGAACGCATTGAGCCTCACGGGCGCTTCGTCTTTCAAATCGGTGGCGATTTCGACGACTGCGTTGAATGGTCCTGGCTGCGCGGGGGCCTTGAAGGTCAGGCTGACCGTATGGACCGGCTTCGTCGTATCGTCTGCCGAAGCGCTGCTCATCTCTCCTCGATTGGGTTTCACCCCCGTCACTTTGAAGGGTTGCGCCGATCTCACCAACAGCGTCTTCGTGATCACCTGGCCGGGCTTCACGGGACCGATCACTAGCGGCGACGGCGACACGGTGAGCGCGGATTGAATATTCGCGGCCACTGAAATCGGGATTGCCTGAGCGGCGGGGTCGTTGGTGTAGAGCGTGATCTCGTCCTTCAAAAACCCGTTAAGTGCGGAAGGGTCCAGAGTCGCGGTGAGCGAATACTGGACCTGACCACCCGGCGACCGGCCAAGTTCCTGGCTCCGCACCGAGAGGCTACCGCTTCGGGTTTGAATGCGTGTGATCCCCCAGTTGGGAACACCCCCCGAATAGGTCAAGTTCATCGTCAATGCGGGTTTGGCACCCGGTGCCAAACGCGGGACGATCCCGAAATCGACGACGCCGGGGTTCAACGTGATGTCGCCACGGATGAAGCACGAAACGTTCAGGTCGATTTCGACCGGAGTGGGGCTCTGGAAGACGAGCGTCAATCCCGAGGGCTTGTAACCGACAAATTTGCTCGTGTCGATCACCGCCTCGATCGTGGTCTGCGTACCGGGAGGGATCACCTGGGCACCGACGCGGACCTCTGTGCATCCGCATTTCGTTCGCCAGGTGGCGATCCGAATTTCCTGATCCAACTGATTGACCAGGCGGAACGTGTGGCGGACCTTCGATCCCCGCGCGACTGTTCCGAAGTCGAACGAACGCTCGGGAAGAACGCTATCGACCCAGCTCTGCGCGGTCGCGACCGAGGGAGATGTCGCGGCCAGAACGACCAAGATCCACGAAAGGCGTCGCATGAGACAAATCCCTATGAGAAAACCGGGGAAATCCGATTGGTCCGATCCCTCGTCGACCCGTTCGTGTCAACAATACCATACGCTAACGGAGACGCGTTCGCGGCCTTTTGTACTTTGAGGAATCACACGCCCATTTCCAGGGTCTAGTGGAACGTTTCCGCCGTTGGTACGATCAAGGGGTCATCGCCCGAAATCCCGACCCGAATTGATTCTCCATGGCCGAGTCGCTATGTTTGGCGACTTCGTGGACAGAAGGAACCATGCTTAAGCCCTCGGTTCAGCTTCACAATGAAAATGGAACGCTGGTCGCGGAGTTCTGGGATTGTATGCGGCTCGACATCGGGCCCATTCAGGACCTCCGCCCGATGTATGAAGAGCATGTTCGCGCCGGTGGCCGTCCGGAGCTCGTTGTCGACTTGCTGGGTGTCGGATTCGCCGGTTCCGCGGCACTGGGACACTTCGTTTCGTTACACCGGGTCGCGCGCGGAAAAAACGGTCGTTTGATCTTCTGCAACGTCGATCCGAACGTTTTCGAGGTCTTCCGCGTCAGCAAGCTGGACCCCCTCTTCACGTTCGTGAGTGACCGGGCTACCGCACTCGCGAATGTACTCGATCCGAAAGCGGGTGTGACGGTGCCCGAACCGGGCACCGATTCCGGACCCAAAAGAGGCGCTGATTCCGGCGGAAATGGCTTGCTTCGAAGCAGTCAACGTCGGAAGCTGTCATAAATCTCGACCGCATTGGTTGGTTCGCGAACCGAGGAGTTGCTCGTCTCATGTCCGCCTCGCCCCGCATCGAAGCCCGAGACACCGACGGCGTCAAAGTCGTTCGTCTCCTCGACAGCCAGATCTTCGACGAGCGTGTCTGCCGAGAATCCGCCGAGCAGGTCTCCTCAGTCTTGCCCAACGACGGCACACCGATCTTGCTCGTCATTGATTTCTCTGAGGTCACACTGATCTCCAGCACCTTTCTGAGCAAGCTCATTTTGCTTCAGCGCCGGATCGACGGTACCCATGGCAAGTTGAGGCTTTGCGAGATGTCGCCAATCCTTCAGTCCGTCTTTCGGACATCGAATCTCGATCGCCTTTTTGGGATCGATCGTGACCTCCGCGCGGCACTCGCGGCGTTTTGAAGTGGGCCTTTTCGGAGTCAGCGCGTGCCCGCACGGATCCTCGACGGCAAAACACTCTCCCTCAACGTCCGCGCGAATGTCACGTCGGAGGTGGAGCGGTTCGTCGCCGAAACCGGGGTCACCCCCAGCCTGACCGTCATCCTCGTCGGAATCAGCCCAGCGAGCCAGGTTTACGTCCGGAATAAAGAGAATGCATGCAAAGCCGCAGGCATGACGAGCACGATCTTGAGGCTTCCCGCCGATGTCTCGCGTGCCGGTTTGATCGAATCGATCGACCTTCTCAATGAAGATCGCCAGGTTCACGGTATCCTGGTTCAACTCCCTTTGCCGGCGCAGATCGACGAGCGCGAAGTGATCGAACGGATCGACCCGAGGAAAGACGTCGATGGCTTTCATCCCGAAAACGTCGGCCTTTTGACGATTGGCCACCCGCGCTTTACCCCGTGTACCCCTCTGGGCGTTCGCGAGTTGCTTCTGAACGCCGGAGTGGAGACGCGAGGGACGAAGGCCGTGGTGCTCGGGCGATCGAATATCGTTGGCAAACCCATGGCTCTTTTGCTCTTACAAAAAGGGCCCGGAGGCGATGCGACGGTCACGATCTGCCATACCGGAACCAAGGACGCCGCCGCCATTTGCCGAGACGCCGATATTCTGGTCGCGGCAATCGGTCGTCCCGAGCACGTCCGAGGTCATTGGATCAAGCCGGGCGGGGTCGTGATCGACGTCGGAATTCACAAGCGCGCCGACGGTTCGCTCGTTGGTGACGTTTTCTTCGCCGAGGCGGCGGAAGTCGCCGGATTGATCACGCCGGTTCCCGGCGGTGTCGGACCGATGACGGTCGCCATGCTGCTGCGTAACACGATGCAAGCCGTCCGTTTGAGTCTGGACTGACGCGACATGGACCATTCCACTTTGAAGTCGTTCGACCGCATCCTCAGCCGCATGGAGCGTCGATCCAATCGTCCCGTCCGAAGGTTCACAGCCTCGCCGTTCGTACTGGGATTCGGGCTGATCCTCGCCGACTTCTTGTTGACCCGGCAGGTCCCCATGATGTGGGCAACCCTCCTGCCCGGCGGGCTGGACCAGGCCTCACGGTTTCGAGGCTGGCCCGGCCTGATCTGGAACCTGAGCGTGCTTTTTCAGGAGAAACAGGCAATCGTCCAGATCGGGATCGGTGGCGTCGCGCTGATCGCTTTGATCCTGAGTTATCGATTGCGAACCATGCGCTTTCTCGTCTGGTTGAGCGCGGTCGGGATCATCGCCTTCAACGCGGCGATTCTGGTGATCACACTACGGGCAAGCATGGCGGCGTCGGCTCTGGATCTGGGGATGGGGCTCGACTGAGGGCGAAACCACTTGATCTGTCCGCTATGAAAGGTTCAAACGAATGATTCGGTTCGGAATTTGTAACGAACTTTTTGAAAACTGGGACTTCGCCAAGCTTTGCCGGACCGTGAAAGAAGTTGGGTTCGAGGGATTGGAGATCGCGCCTTTCACCCTCGCGCCGATGATCACCGACTTGACCCCGACCCGCCGTCGCGAAATCCGCCGGATCATTGAGGACGCCGGACTTGTGACAATCGGCTTACATTGGCTACTCGCGAAGACCGACGGATTCTATCTCACAACTCCGGACGCCGCGGTTCGCCGCGATACAGCCGAATATCTCAAGGCCCTTGCGGAGGCGACTCGGGACCTCGGTGGATCGCTGATGGTGTTCGGGTCTCCAAAACAGCGTGACGTGCTCCCCGGCGTGACTTACGAACAGGCTTTTGAATACGCCGCGGACGTTTTTGATGAAATCATGCCGACCGTCGGATCATTCGGTGTCGACTTCTGCCTGGAGCCTCTCGCACCGAGCGAGACGAACTTTCTGAACACGTGCGAGCAAGCCAATGAGTTGATCGCTCGTGTGAATCATCCCCATTTCCTTCTCCACATGGATGTGAAGGCGCAGAGCAGTGAGAAATCCGCCACTGTCCCGCAGTTGATCGCGAAATTCGCGGAGCAAGCCGGGCATTTTCACGCGCAAGACGTGAACCTTCGTGGTCCCGGAATGGGTGAGGTCGCGTTTGAGCCGATCATGAAGGCGCTGGTGGATTCGGGGTATGACCGCTGGGTTTCCGTCGAGGTCTTCGACTTTTCTCCAGGAGCCGAAGAAACCGCGAGCGCAAGCATCGACTGTCTCCAAAAGGCTCTGGCGTCCGCTTATCTATGAAGAACGACCCGAGGACCGTGTTGAAGGTCATCGGGTCACATGAGTGGATTGATATTCGCCGGCTTGCCGATTCCAACCATCCGAAGACGTCACTTATCGTCCGGATTCAAGAAATTGAAGACCAAAGCGGCGACGGCACCACCTGCGAAGTCGCCGACGAGGTGAATCCAGACGCTCGATGCCTTGACCAGGCCCATCATGGTCACACCGATGGCCACGGCGGGGTTGAACGCTCCACCGGAGATCGATCCCACAGCGAACGCGCCGGTCAGGACCGTGAAACCAATCGCAAGGCCGAAGTAGGAATTGCCAGCTGTCGCTTTTGAAGTCGCGACGTTGAGCACGACATAAACGAGGGCGAAGGTGAAGAGAAACTCAACGATGAGGGCCTTCAGCACGTCAGGTTCGAGGGGGGTGATTGTTGCCGTGACGTCACTCCCTTTCAAGAAGAGCGTCAATACCGCCGCGACGAGCCCACCGAGAACCTGGGCGATCATGTAAAACGGCACGTCGGTGATGGGGCAACGCCCTCGCATGAAGACACCCAGCGTGACAGCGGGGTTGTAATGCCCGCCCGAGATGTGTCCGCCCGCGTAGATCATCACCATTAAGGCCGAACCGATGGCGATCGGTGGAATCACTCCGTCCGAAAACTTGGTCCCGATCACCGTCATCCCGATCGTGAAGACCAGGAAAAACGTTCCGATAAACTCCGTGACGTACTTCCGCATCGGGTGCTCCCTCGGCCGCTCATGGCGGCAGGCTGTGGGTTTAACGTGAATCAAGAAAGGTACATAGCGGACATGCTCTGAAGGCGAGGTTAAGCTAGCAATCCGGGATTTCATCGACAAGGAGAGAATCCAAAGTTTCTCGCGTTCTTCGAAATTGACCCGGCGATTCGAGGGCAAGTCACGACGGCATGGACCATTCGTACAGTAGTTCGGATTGTTGAGTCGCTTGGGAATTGATATTGTTCAGAACCCAGGGATCGGGTCTGCTTCTCGATGGAGATCCGGTGTTCGCGGACGGAACGCCCCGGGGATGAAGGGGTTGAGGGAGCAATGGCGAAGCGTGGTAAGAGGATGGGGGACGGGCCCGGTGGCGCAGCGTCACGTCCCAAGAACGTCGTGGAAGATGTCACACTGGCCGAGGCGACGCGGTCGCGCTACCTGAATTATGCGCTCAGCGTGATTACTTCGCGCGCTTTGCCCGATGTCCGCGACGGCCTCAAACCTGTACAGCGACGGATCTTGTACGCGATGTGGGCGGACCTTCACATCACGTCCGACGGTCGATACATGAAGTCCGCGGCGGTCGTCGGCGAAGTCATGAAGAGCTACCATCCCCACGGCGACCAGTCAATCTACGACGCGCTCGTGAGAATGGCCCAACCCTTCAGCCTGAGACAAACGCTCGTTGAAGGTTACGGCAATTTCGGCTCGATCGATGGCGACCCGCCCGCCGCCATGCGTTATACCGAGTGCCGGCTCACCCCGATCTCTCAGGAACTTCTCTCGGAACTTCGCGACCAGACCGTGGATTTCCGGCCAAATTACGCGTCGACCACCGAAGAGCCAGTCGTCCTCCCCGCGCAGTTTCCCAACCTCCTGGTCAACGGAGCCTCGGGCATCGCTGTGGGGATGGCCACCAACATCCCACCGCACAACCTTCGAGAAGTTTGCAAGGCGCTGGACGCCCTGCTCGGCGCTCGACTCGATGGCAACGAAATTCCGCTCGAAAAGCTCTGCAAACTCATTCTCGGTCCCGACTTTCCCACCGGCGGGGTCATCCTCAACACGCCTGAGGAAATCCAGCAGGTGTACGCGATCGGCCAGGGGTCGATCAAACTTCGAGGCACCTACGAGCCCGACCCGGAAAAGCCCAACACCGTTCTCATCACCTCGATCCCATACGGAATTGAAAAAGACGCACTCGTGCTTCGGATCGGTGAACTGATCGGCAAAGGGCAAGTTCCACAGCTCACGAACGTGAAGGACCTGAGCACCGACGATATCCGGATCGCACTCGAGCTTCGCCCCGGTGCCGTCGCCGACGCGGCGTTGGCTTATCTCTTCAAGAACACGCCGCTCCAGACGAATTTCAATGCCAATCTGACATGCCTTCTGCCGTCCGCCGGTGCCGAGGTGGCCGTGCCGGCGCGACTCGACTTGAAGAGCATTCTCCAGCACTTCCTCGACTTTCGGCTCGACGTGGTCACCCGGCGGCTCCGGCATGAGTTGAACAACCTGCGCAATCGAATCCACATTCTCGAAGGATTCGAGAT
>JAYVYS010000385.1:0-8161 GCA_043784005.1 Isosphaeraceae bacterium | reverse complement strand
CAATTACGAAAGACCGGAGGGATAAATCAAAACGTAACAAAACACCTGTCAGAATCTGACAGTCTCGACCGGCTAAAGACTCTTTTGGAAAACGCGCCCTGTTCCGACGCGAAACCCCAACGGCGAGCCTTTAACGTCGCCTACGAAAACGCATTCGCAAAAAAAGGGAATGTCAGACCTAGGTTTAACAAACCACGTCTCCGATTCAAAGTCAATAAAATAGTTGACCAAACATAAACTTTGATCGAATTGTTTGATATCATGCATTTGTGTATGAGGTCAACTGGCCATGCGAAGGAAACCACCCCGGAAATTGTTGTGATCGACCGGGTTTCTCGCTTCCGCTAGAAAAACCCCGCATTTCCAAGCCGTGAGCATTTTAACGACTCCACGCGACCTTGGCTGAAGGTCGGCGTCTTCGGAGTACGCTTGCGATCGGATTCTAAGCCTCGGGGTGGGCATAGGTGGAATCGGGACAACACGATTTGTCATGGGAACTCGAAAGCGTTGTCATCCGCGCTTTTTCCTGGTGAAAAATGTGACCGAACCCTTTATTAACAGAGATCTTTCGTACGATTCCGATCAGTCCTGACAAAAACGCTTCCTAAACGTGTCACGTCGACAAGTCGAGCCCGTATTATTATACGACTCCAGGTCCTCACGGCACGAGGACCACGGAACAGATTCCTAAGGCGTCGGCGGCGGATTTCCGCTTACTCACTTCTCTCGCCGACATTCCTCGGTTCGATGCGCAAGAAATTTTCAAGAGCGTTGGCGGTGTCGCGGAGGTTTTCCGGACACTTCGCGCGAATCTTTCGATTCTTAAAGAACGAACGGTTCTGGCCCATCACGGGTCTTCAAGGTTCGTTTCTCGCCCTAATTTGCGTTGAGAGACCATCGGTCCTGCAGCGAACTGAGCTTCCGATACCTACGTTCGGCGGTCCTGTTGTTTAGAAACCACGTTGAGTTGCCTCTGGAGAGGGTTTGCGCCTATCTTGTAAAGAGGTGCGACTCGCCGTGGAGCGACCTAAACTTGTGGAAAAGAGGAGGGGCAATGGCGCCCTTGACAGTGACCATGAAGCATGCGCCGTCCGGCCGCAGGCTCGTTCGGCCAGGATCGGTTCGTTATGACCTCGGCGATCCGGCCAACCTGAGCGCCGCCTCAAATCGGCTGGAGGCTCAGGCTGTGATTCGTGATGGAATTCGCCAAGGGATTGTTCGCGTGGTCCCCATCTGCGGCTGTCCTTCTCACGTTCGCGTCGTCAGCGCGACCACGGGTGCGATCGCTTCGTTCCCCTAATCTCTCCACCGTTTAGGAAGCCGAGCCCTGTGGTGTGGTGTGCTTGGTTGGGGTTTCCGAGCCGGAATTCTCTTGATTGACGTCGTGGAGTTGATTCCAATGCGTCCTGGAATCAACCGAACGGGACGATCCTGCCAGTCGTCGGCTCTCATCGGGAAATCCCATTAATATCGAAGGGACCGATTCAAGGCCGGGAAGGTGCTTCGCGCCAGCGCTTGGGCGTCCGGAAGCGGTCTCTCGGCAGTCCCGTAAGAGCTCGCGGATTTTGTACTCGAGGTGACGATTATGCGCCCTTTCAAGAACGGGCTTCTCGCGAGCCTACCGGCTCCGGTGGGCTTGTTATTACTCTGCCTTCCTTGGGGAAACCCTGCGGCTTTCGCGACGGGAATCCCCGAGCAAGGCCAGTCCCAAGCACCCGGCGCGGCACCGAAGAAAGGGGAGGATCGGTCCACGACGAGGAAGCCAGACGTCACCTACGAGCCGACCACTCAGCACATCGTCGACAAGATGCTGGAGTTGGCGGAGGTCAAGAAGGGAGATGTCATCTACGACCTCGGCTGCGGCGATGGGCGGATCCCTGTCACGGCGGCCAAGCGTTACGGAGTCAAGGCGGTCGGGATTGAAATCGACCCTGTACTCGTCCGCGAATCCAAAGAGAACGCGAAGAAGAATGGGGTCTCCGAACTTGTGACAATCAAGCAGGATGACATCTTCCAGGTCGACCTAAGTGAGGCGAGCGTCGTCACGCTCTACCTCCGTCCGCACTTGAACGTCAAGCTCATGCCCCAACTCGCGAAACTCAAGCCCGGCACGCGAATTCTCTCGCACTTGCACGACATGAAAGGTGCCAAGCCGAAGAACCTGATCATGATCGAGGATCGGCCCGGCGTGGAGCATGAAATCTATCTCTGGGTCGTACCCTGGGAGAAGGAATGACCGGGCTCGCTCGATAATCCTTCCGAGGATTCGCATGCCCTCGGATCGGTCGACCTGAATACCGCCATTACTTTCGAGCCGCGAGATACGCCACGAGGTCGCGCACTTCATCGTCGGTGAGCGTGCCGAAGAGCCCTTCGGGCATCATGGAAGCGGTCGAAGGTTTTTCGGCTTCGATCTCATCCTTGGGAATCACCACGCGGTCATTCGGGGTTCTTAAAACGAGCGCCACGTCGGTTCGCTCCTTGATGATCCCGGACACGAGTCGGCCGTCGGTTGTCGCGACATTCACGAGCTTGTAATCGTTACCCACCGACGCGCTGGGGTCGAGGACATTTTCCAGCACGTAATCGAGGTTGTCGCGGTTCGACCCCGTCAATTCCGGCCCGATGTCGCCTCCTTCGCCATACATCTTATGGCATGGATTGCACGACTTTTGAAACAAGGCGCGGCCACGCGCGAGATCGGCCGATTTGAGAGCGCCGGGAGTGAGCTTCCCTTTATATCGAGATAGCAGCGCAACTTTATCTCCGGCCGTGGGACGCAGCGTGCCCCAGGATTTCTCAAGAGCCGCGTTAAGGTCATCTCGACCGAACGCCTGGATCTGTCGGGCGATGGTGGCCGAGACATCGCCTCGGGGGATCGAACCCTTCGCGATGGTGTCGAGGAGTTGAAGCGACCATGCCGGGCGTGCCGCCAGGGTCGCCACGGCATCTTCTTGCTCGGCGGCGGTGAGCGTCTTGTAGCGACCAAGGAGTGCGGCAGGAATGCTTGCGTCGTCAAACGCGGCGAGGGCTCGCATCGCATCAGCTCTCAGCTTCGGGTCATTGAGCCGACCAATCAGGTCGCCGGCCACACCGGGCACCCGCGCCGCGGCGAGCGAGGTGAGGGCGAGTCTGCGGGTCGCGAGCGCGACGGAATCGTCGGCCAGGACAGACCGAAGATTCTCGATGGCCTTCTTATCGCCGAAAATCAAAGAGAGCCGCCAGACCGGCTCGCGGAGATCGAGCGCGCGGATCTTCTCAAGTCGATCGACGACCTTGGGCCAACCCGCGGGCATGGCGACGGATTTACGACCTTGAAGCGCCTCGGACATCCCTTCGAGAGCCTCCTTGGCACCAAGGATTTCCGTCCCGTCGTCCTTCAGTTTCTCAACGAGCCTGTCGAGGCCCTTCGCGAGGTCGGTGGCGACGATTCTGCGCGCGAGATTTCGCCTCACTTCAGGAATCGAACATGTAAGCGACCATCGAGCCGCGCGAGACAGGTCGACAGGCACGATCGGCTCGACGCCGTACCAGATCATTAGCGGCAGATTGCGGTCATTCGCGTCTTCGGAGCGGCTCATCAAGCCCTCGGCGATTGGCGCACGCCGATCGATCGGCAAGCGCTGAAGCGCCGAGGCCAGGGCGAGACGAACCCTCGGGGAGGGGTCGTTTTTCGCGAGTTTGGCAAACTCCGCCAGCGTCGCGGGCGGCGGGACCCGATCGCGATCGTCCACCAGTAGCCTGACGGCCCAGGCGCGCAGGTGCTCGCCCGGCGCTGAAAGGAGTCTCGTCAGGCCTGCCGCGTCGATACCGTTTGTGGCATGGAGCGCCCAGAGTGCTCGAAGATTGACCGTCGGACGAGGATCGCCTTCGAGCAAGCCGAGAAGTTCGTCGCGTGTGCGGGTTAGGTCGCGGTCAGCCGCCGCGTATTCCTGCAAGAGCCGCCGCGACTGGCGGACGTGCCATTCACTCTGGCTCTTTTGCATGCCCGCGAGCGAACCGGGTTCGGTCTGAACAATACTCAGTTGATTCGGTGAATTTTTTCCAAAAGCCAGCCGATAGATCCGCCCGTTCTCGCGATGCGCGCCGTCGGCGTCGTCCTCATGGCACTCACCGGTGTCGGACCAATCGAGTACATAGAGCGCGCCGTCCGGCCCGAATCGCTGGGCGACGGGTCGAAACCATTTGTCAGACGAAACCATCAAATCAGGCTCATGCTTGCCTACGTATCCCGAGCCGGATTGCTCCAATTTATCAAGGTTCAAGCGATTGCCATGGATGTTTCCCATCAAGACCGTATTGCGGTACTTATCGGGCCAAGAATTGGAAAGGCAGATCGCCGCCCCCGAATGAGCATGGCCACCGCCCGCCTTATCGGTTGTCGGGGTAACACCTCGCGAGCGGATATCGAGCCAGCGCTCGGTGGTGTCCCAGTGCACGTGGTCGCCCGATGTTCCGATCAAGTTATAGTTATGCGTGTTGAAATCCTGTCCGTACATCCGCTGATAGTGAGCGCCCGGGATCACGTGGAACAAATGCGGGATCACGCAGTTGGTCAGAAAAGCCTCGCCGTAATCGTCGAAATCCAGGCCCCAGGGGTTGGTGGTGCCGGTCGCGACAACCTCGAAGACCTTTCGCGTGGGATGATAGCGCCAGATCCCGCAATTGATGGGGGTGCGATCGGCGTCAGGCGTGCCGGGGCGGCCGACACGGGAATTTGACAAGATCCCATTGCAGCCCCAGAGCCAACCATCAGGTGCCCAGATCAGGCCATTGAAGACATTGTGCCGCGCTTTCAGATCCCAGCCGTCGAGCACAACCTCGGGGGCGGAATCGGGGATGTCGTCGCCATCGCGGTCGGGAATGAACAGCATGTTTGGTGTGGAGGCAAGCCAGACGCCGCCGAAGCCGACCTCGATCCCCGAGAGGTTCGCCCCCTTGTCCCAGAACACGGTTCGTCGGTCGAATTTGCCGTCGCCGTTCTGATCCTCGAAGATCAGGACCCGATCTTTCCCCGGCTTCCCTCCCATCTCCCATTGCGGATAAGAATAGCACTCGACGACCCAGAGTCTTCCGCGCGCATCGAAGGTCAAGGCGATCGGCTGGCGAACATCGGGCTCACCGGCGAAGAGCGAGACGTGAAACCCCGCCGGCACAATGATCCCCGCGACAGCCTTGTCCAGTGGGGTCGCCGCGGGAGCGGGAGAATCGCCACGCGCTCTGTTAAGAAACATCCCCAACACGAGGATTACCCGAGCGGTCTGCTGAAAACGCATCATCTTGGTTCCAACCTCTCGAAGATCATCGACCCAATTTTCGACCAACATAGCTCACCCGGTCGGTTCCGGCCACGCCTTGGTCTTTGCTTCAAACCGACAAAAAGCGCGACGCCTGGGCGATCGTGCCGCGAAATTCAGCGGTTCGCGAGCGGTTTTCCGACCGGTGATCTCTGCTCAAAAATTCTCAAGGGGAATCTCGGTCTCCTTTTCCGGCTTTCAAACCTATATCTTCCAAAGGGTTAGGAGCACAGCGAGTTGGCCCCCAGAAGCGGTGTCGGAGAATCGGCGAACCAATGGTCAGAGATTTGCGTCTGCAAGATGTTCGACTTCTTGATGATTGATAAACATGCACACCCCGGCATCAGGACATTCGATTCGCGTCCGTTTTTTTCCTATCGCCAGGACCAGAGCCATGTTGGCCATACATAACCCCACTCAGGAAACGCTTACGATCGTGCAGGCACTTCAACGCCTGACCGAACGCCTCGCCGCGCCCGATCTGACGGCGACCGAGGCTCAGGTGCTTCAACCCGGGCTACTCCGGCTGCTTGAGGCCCTTGAGAATGCGAATTTCGAGTGGAACGAAAACCCGGGCGATCTGACCGTCGCCTGCGGTTCGGACTGGTGCGCGGTTGCCTAGAATCCCCTGCTTCGCCCTCATCCCATCCCCCGGCCCGTCCCAAAATCCTTCCGAAATATACTTCCGAAGACCCCAACGGGATCTCTAGGCGGCCCGCGCCGGTTCCGGCTTCGCATGCTCATGCAAGCCGGGCCGGTTGGCGCTGATTGTTTCGTGGTATTGGAGTGCATCGAGCCTGCTTCCACTTTCCGGCGTGATAACTGATTGGCGCACGCGGGTTTTCTCCTTTCCCGCACGACCAACGGCGGAGCGCCAGAAATTCCCGACGGGGCCACGAGTGATGACATTCTTTTTGGGAAGACCATCAAGCAGACATGGGGATGAACGCCTCCATGCGTTCAAAGCCAGGAATTGAAGCGGAGCTTACGAGGGCGATGAGGCCGTTCCCAATGGTGGGGAGCTTTTCAGGTCTGGCACTCGACCCGCGCCTCCAGTCTCGCGATTTTTTTCAGAAATCGTCCACATCCATTGGCCCTCAGCCTGAAATTTGACCAAAGCCGATCCGACAGATGAATTTCTCATGTCGTTATGGGGAAATGGAACGACCCGGCGACGCTGTTATGTCGCTACTTCAGGAAAGGATCTTGGTCTGCGCGATTGTGAGAAGGCCGAGGGACGGGAAAATGCCGGAAAACTGGGTTCGTGGAGTATCCCCGGGTCGATCGGGCAGGGTTCGATTGTCCCTCATGGGAGCCTTCGCGCTCTTCTCCGCGGTGATGGCCGCGGGATTCGCATTTTATTTGACTTCGGCGAAAGAAGTTTTAGCGAGGCCGACCGCCTTCGTTCGTCGCCTGGATTTCGACGCTTTAGTGCTTGCCGCGGGTCGCGTCGAA
Source organism: Isosphaeraceae bacterium (assembly GCA_043784005.1). GTDB lineage: Bacteria > Planctomycetota > Planctomycetia > Isosphaerales > Isosphaeraceae > JAYUFP01. The sequence goes on along the minus strand of JAYVYS010000385.1, from coordinate 1,409 downwards.
AGCGCCAACGTGACCGAGATCAATTGCAAACTCCAAAAACTAGGGACGGGCACCGCTCCAACGATCCTGAGCCTCGTCGAGGATGGAACGAATGTGAGAGAAGGCGAAGTTCTGTGTGAGATCGACTCCACGAGCTATCAGGAACTCGTCCGCCGCCAGGCCATCACCGTGGGAGAGGCGCAGGCCACTTTCCAGCAGGCTCAACTCGATCTGGAGGTCGCCAGGATCGGCCTCGACGCTTATCTGTTGGGAGAGTTACGGCAGACCGACCAGATGTACCAAGGGCAGATCGCGCTCGCGAAGTCGGACCTCGTCCAACGTGATAACCGCCTTATATGGACGAGGCGGATGGTAACAAAGGGTTACTTTAGCGTTATGCAGGTCGCCACGGAAGAGCTGGCGCTCAGCAGAGCAAAGCTGAGTTTGTCTCAAATCGAGCAGGCCAAAGCGAATTACCAGCGATTTTCCGCGCCGATGACGCAACGCTCCCTGGAAAGCCAGATAAACGGATCGCAGGCGACCTTCGACTTTCAGTCCATCAAGCTCAAGCGTGAGGAAGAACGACTCGCGCTTTATAAGAAGCAAGTCGATTACTGTACTGTTCTCGCGCCTCATGATGGTTTTTTGATTCATGCCAACCGCCAAGGGCGTTCGGCTGAAGTCTTTGAGGGAGCGACGGTTCGGGAGCGGCAAAAGTTGTTCACCCTTCCCGACCTCTCCAAGATGGTTGTTCAGGCGTATCTTCATGAGACGGTCGTGAATCGGGTCAAAGTCGGGATGCCCGTGACGATCAGGTTGGAGGCGGTGCCGGGTCGTTCGTACGAAGGAACGGTCCTCTCGATCGCGCCCCTGCCCTACAACGAGAAGAAATCGGATTCTGGGACAGATGTCACCTATTTCATCGGGCAAGTTGGGCTTGAGTCGGTGACTCAAGGTTTGCGGCCGGGGATGACGGCGGAGTTGGAGATCATCACCGCCAAGCGGCGGGGGGTCGTCGCGATCCCGTACGAGGCGATTTTCGCGCGAGACGGTCACGACAGCTGTTACGTCGTCCACGGCGTGAATCTCGAACGGCGGCAGGTCGTCCTTGGTGATTCCAGCCATGACCTGAGGGAAGTCGTCGAGGGGCTACGCGAAGGAGAGGAGGTCGTTCTCTTGCCTCGAAACGAAGTTGGCCTGCTCCCCATTTCTTGGTCCATGGATAATGGGAATCAATGGTGCGGTTGTTCAGTATGTGGCACATCCTGTGGGTCGTCGTCGATCGGCACGTACCTCGGTCATTTAGCCGCGAACGCGGACGGGGTCATGTAGTTCAACAAACTGTGCGGGCGTTCCGTATTGTACTCCTCCTTCCAGAGCGCGCCCAACGCCCTCGCTTGCGGTTCGCTCTCGAACTCTTCGCGCTTCAG
>JAYVYS010000384.1:0-2696 GCA_043784005.1 Isosphaeraceae bacterium | reverse complement strand
GCCGACTACGAAAAGCTCGGTGCCAAGGTGATCGGCGTCAGCCCCGACACGGTGAAATCGCACCAGAAATTCGCCGACAAGCATGAACTAAAGTTCACGCTCGTCGCTGACACCGAGAAATCGGTTTGCGAGAGCTACGGTGTCTGGCAAGAAAAATCAATGTATGGAAAGAAGAGCATGGGAGTCGTACGCTCAACCTTTGTGATCGACGGCGAAGGAGTGATCCGTCAGATCTTCTTCAAGGTCAAGGTGGACGGGCATTCGGCTGCCGTGCTTGAGGCGATCGGACTTATCAAAAAGTAAATCCGAGTGTCGCGAATCGGCGAGGTCGGACACCCCCGCCGATTCGAACTAAAACCGAATTCTATAGGGTCCGCTATTACTTACTCTGATTCGAGTTACCTCGAAAAAGAGTGCGATATTCAACCGTACGAGAGGGCCGATCAACCCACACTGCGGAGGGTGGCTTCTTCGATCTTATCCTGACCCAGATCGAGCTCTTCTCTGCGGCCTGCCAGATGGTTTTCGAGCTTTCGCAGCGCCTTGTATTTCTCATCGCTTACCCGGGCGACGGGCAGATTAAGGTTCTCGGCGATCTCTGGAACGGCCCAGCCTCGGGTCCAAAGCTCGACGATTCGATCTTGTCGCGGTGAGAGCACGGCGGCGCGGGCGGCTTCGAGAATCTCGCCGAGTTCCTGACGATTGCGGTTCCGCTGGTCAACGTCCGGGCCGGGGGTCGCGTGGTCGTCGAGCGACTGGTAGCGCTTCGAGCGCTGGACGCGCTTGCGAACCATGTCGATGGCGCGAACCAGCTCCCGACGCTCGGGATTGTCTTCACCCAAGACCAGATTCAGTTCGAGTTGCCCGGCTCTGGCTTTTTCGAGGAGCCGGCAGCAAACCTCTTGTGTGCAATCGTCCCAGAGCCCCGGGTCGAGTCGAGCGTTGCGCCAGCATACGGTGCAATAGCGCTGAATGTCGCGGACCATGTCGGATTCGGAGGCCGAAGCCGTAAGGGCGGCCAAGCCGATGACCAGCGCCATCGCGGTGGGCGAGGCGGCGCGAAAGGCACGATGGCCCTTTTGTGTCGCCGCCGTTGGTAATTCTGGTTCTTGACTCATCTCGCTTATCCTTCCGACCGGAGAATCGTGCTGTCGTTCGCCGGCGTCAATGGCCTTTGGGTGGCCTCGATTTTCAATGGAAATGCGGACGGCTCCTCGGTCGCTTCTCGCACTTTGCCGATTCCATCACGTCCGGCGCGGTCTTCCAGGCCGGTTTGGTTGGACAATCTCCCAACCCTTCCGACGTGCCATGCGTGCGAGCTTGCCCGCAGGCTTTACCACGACCGCTCGACCGACACGTTGAAGCAATGCCCTGTCGCTCCAATTATCCGCATACGCGACCGTTTCGTCCATTGGTATCTCGTTTTGCGCGGCCCATTCTTCGGCGTAAAACCGTTTTCCCTCTCCATAACACGGCGGGCCGTCACCCAAGCCGACAAGTCGGCCGCGCTGGACGATCACGGGAGTGGTCAGGGTCGAGGTGCATCCGAGGTAGATGCTTAACGGCTCGATTACCAGTCCGGGAGACGACGAAACGAGGACAAGCTTGGTGCCCCCCTTGCGAAGGGTATTGAAGTGCTCGACGACGCCTTCATAGAGCCTCGGTTTGACGTGCTCGACAAAGTTGTCGTACGCGATCCGTTCGAGTTCGACCACGGGGATCGAGGAGATGCTTTTGAGGCCGAAGTCGACAAGCTTGCCGTAGTCGAGGTGGCCAAACTTGTGCTGGAGGCCGTGGTAAAGGGCCCGGAGCATGAAGGAACGGCGAATCAACCCGCGACGTTGGAGAATCCGGGCGAACAGATAGGTGGTCGTATGCGCCAGGAGGGTGCCGTCGACATCAATGAACGCGGCGGAGGGAAATTTCGTGTACGAAGGCCACGGCATTGCTCAAAACCCCTCGGAGGTGACCCAGCGGCCGACTTCCCGAGCCAACGCTTGGGCATCGGAAAGGGTCGGGGCCTCGGCGATCACCCGGACGATCGGCTCGGTATTGCTGGCACGGACGTGGACCCAGCGGTCGAGCCAGTCGAGTCGCAAACCGTCGCGGCGTTCGGGGTTCGCGTCGGGATAGGCGTTGCTGATCCGATCCCAAAGCGCGGTCACGGCCTCCACGCCGGTCGGCCCTTGTAGCGGATATTGATCCTTTGCCATGGCGAATTTGGGGAGCGCGTCGACGAGCTTTGAAAGCGGCTCGCCCGTGCTTGCGAGCAGGTCCAACACCATCGCCATTCCGACAAAGCTATCGCGAACGTAGCCGACACGGGGGTCGATCACGCCTCCGTTCCCTTCGCCTCCCAGAACCGCGTTTTCCGATAGCATCCTCTCGACGACGTGAATCTCGCCCACCGGGGTTCGGAAGACCGGGCAATCGAGTTCCCTGGCGATCACCTCCGTCACTCGCGAGGTGGAGAGGTTCATGACGACAGGTCCGCGTGCCTTGGCAAGGCGTTGCCTAGCGGCGAGCGCTAGCGTCAGCTCCTCGCCGATATAGCGCCCGTTTTCGTCGATGATCGCGAGCCGATCGGCATCGGGGTCCTGTGCGAATCCGACTGCGGCACCGGCTTCCGGAATCATCAAGGCGAAGGCGGTCAGGTTGGCTTCGGTTGGTTCGGGAGGATGGTCGTAACGGCCATC
>JAYVYS010000383.1:0-4137 GCA_043784005.1 Isosphaeraceae bacterium | reverse complement strand
GTAGAGTCTGTTAAAGGGAGATCCGAGGCGGCGACGATGGGAGCGAGAGAATCCGCGACCGATGCGCGGAGCATCGCCTCGGTTTACATGAATCATCGTGAAAAGTGGGGAGATCGTCCCGTGAATCCGGGAGGGAGAGGAGATTCGTTCACGAACTTTGGACTGCGGCGGCTTGCCGACGCTTTGGAACCCAACGGAGCCCATTCCTTAATCGTCCCGAAAGCGGGAGCAAGCTCCACGCACTGCTAGAGTGACGAATCGGGCATCGTACAACGATCTATCTATTTACAGGTCAAAACGGTTACGCGGCGAGCGATGCCCACCCTCCAAGACAGACGCCTCTTCGCGGCTGAATGAACTAACCACCCTGAAATCCATCTTGAGCCGGGGCCTTTTGATTTAGTTGCCAGAACCGTAGGCTAGAACTTGCAACCTGCGAACCCACGGCCCGAGAAAGCCAGACATGAGTTTGACGCTCAGCGCGGCGATTTCAACGTTCGGCAAGAGTGCCAAGGCGAAGCTGTCGAACCCCGCTGCGAGAGGGGAACCGGAAGATCAACTCCGCGCGCCGCTGGAGTACCTCTTGCTCGACCTGGCCGAACTCTGCGGGTTCCCCCGCTCTGAGGTGTCGGCCGTCGGCGAATCTACGGTTCCCGAGTTCAAGACCCGACCCGACTACGCGGTAACTTCCCGCAAGCTGCTCGTAGGGCACATTGAGGTCAAGGCCCCCGGCAAGGGTGCCGATCCACGGAAGTTCCGGGACAAGCACGACAAAGAGCAATGGAAGAAGCTTCAATCGTTGCCGAACCTGCTCTACACCGACGGAAATGAATTTTGCCTTTTTCGCAACGGGGAGATCATCGGATCACTCATTCGACTCGATGGCGACGTCGAAACCTCCGGCGCTCAACTTCACGCACCTCCAAAGCTTCAGAGCCTTTTTGAGGACTTCCTCCGCTGGCAACCCATCCCCCCGCGAGACGCCCGATCACTGGCCGAGATGACGGCGCGGCTGTGTCGCGTCTTGCGGGACGAAGTGACAGAGCAGTTGGCGGTGGAAAGCCCGGCCCTCACGGCGCTCGCGGCCGATTGGCGAATGGTGCTTTTCCCTGACGCATCCGACGCGGAATTCGCGGACGGTTACGCGCAAGCGGTGACGTTTGGAATGCTCATGGCCCGCGCCCGAGAGATCAAGCTATGCAACGGTCTTGATCAGGTGGCACGGCAACTCAGAAACACCGACTCCTTGATCGGAAGCGCCCTGCGATTGCTCACGGATAACGTGGACAATCAGGAAACGCTGAAGACCTCGCTAAGTACGCTCATCCGGGTGCTCGATGTCGTCGATTGGAAGTCGATCAGCAAGGGAGATCCTGACGCCTGGCTCTACTTTTACGAAGATTTTCTCGAAGTCTACGATAGCGATCTGAGGAAACAGACCGGGTCGTACTACTCGCCGCCCCAGGTCGTCGGTTCCATGGTCAGGCTGGTCGATGACGTTCTACGCAGTCGGTTTAACCTCCCCGCGGGGCTGGCGTCACCCTCAGTCAAATTGGCGGATCCCGCGGTCGGCACGGGGACCTTTATCCTTGGTATCCTCCGTTGCATCGCCGGTAAAATTGAGGCGAGCGAAGGCAAAGGAGCGGTCCCCGGCGCGATCAACGCGGCAATGGGACGTTTGATCGCCTTCGAACTCCAACTCGGCCCGTTCGCCGTCGCACAACTTCGCATCCTCGCCGAGCTTGCCGAACTCACTGGGTCCGCGCCCACGGCCCCGCTTCGGATGTTCGTCACGGACACCCTGAGCAGCCCCTACGTCGAAGACGAATGGCTCCCCTCCATCCTCGGGCCGATCGCGGAATCTCGAAAACAAGCGAACGCGATCAAGCGGCGTGAGCCAATCACCGTGGTTATTGGGAATCCGCCGTATAAAGAGAAGGCGAAGGGACGAGGCGGATGGGTTGAATCCGGTAGCGCCAACTCTCCTGAGTCGGCACCGCTTGACGCGTGGAAGCCCCCGCGCGAGTGGGGAGTCGGGGCGCACACCAAGCACCTCCGCAACCTTTACGTGTACTTCTGGCGCTGGGCGACCTGGAAAGTGTTCGACCATGACCCCGCCGCGAACACGGGGGTCATCTGCTTCATCACGGTGGCCGGCTTCCTCAACGGTCCCGGCTTCGAAAAGATGCGAGACGACCTGCGCCGCAAAGCCGATGACATCTGGGTCATCGACTGCTCACCCGAAGGCCACCAACCCGACGTCCCGACCCGGATTTTCCAAGGAGTCCAGCAGCCGGTTTGCATCGTGCTCGTGTCGCGTTCCGCCGATGCGAAGTCGGGGGTTCCGGTTCCGGCGCGGGTCCGGTTCCATTCGCTCCCCTCGGGACCACGAGAAGCAAAGTTCGCGGCGTTGGAGACGCTCACCCTTGAATCCAAGGCATGGACCGACTGCCCGACGGATTGGCGCGCCCCGTTCCTGCCCAAGTCCGCGGGAGCGTGGGGGACGTATCCCGTACTTGAAGACCTCTTTGTGTATAACGGGTCGGGAGTGATGCCCGGCCGGACCTGGGTCATCGCCCCCGACGCGGAATCGCTTCAGAGGCGCTGGCAAACGCTGATCAGCGCGGCGAGTGGGCTTAAGGAAGCCTTGTTCCATCCCCATCTTCGTAATCGTCTACCGGGTGACAAACACAGCCGTCGCATTGTCACAAAGGGGCTCCCGGGCCATGACCCGCGACCGACGATTATCGCCGACGAGCGAGGACCCTGTAACCCGCCAATTCGCTACGGATTCCGAACGCTGGACCGCCAGTGGGTCATTCCCGACAATCGGCTGATTAACCAACCCAACCCAACGTTGTGGGAGATCCACTCGGACCATCAAGTTTTTCTGACCGCGTTGTCACGTACGTCCCCGTCCTCGGGACCTGCCGTCTCTTTCACGGCGTTGATCCCGGACCTCGACCATTACAGGGGTTCATTCGGCGGCCGCGTCTTCCCGCTCTGGCGTGACCAAGATGCCAGACGTCACAACATGACTCCAAGTTTTCTGACGTCCCTCGGCAAGAAATATCGGAGGCAGGTCAGCGCGGAAGACCTGATGGCCTACCTCGCGGCCGTTTTGGCCCACCCGGCCTTTACCGCACGCTTCAAAGCCGAACTGATCCAGCCCGGCTTACGGGTTCCCTTCACAGCCAAAGCCGCGACGTTCGCCGCCGCCGTCGAGATCGGGCGGTCCGTGATCTGGCTGCATACCTTCGGCGAGCGGTTCGCCGATCCCGCTCAGGATCGGCCGTCGTCCCCTCCCCGACTTCCGAAAGAGCAGGCCCCCCGAATCCCCAAAGGGGGCATGATTCCCGCTTCGCCCGACGCCATGCCCGACACGATCGATTACGACGAAGCTAAGGAACGGCTCTTGGTCGGTCAGGGGTATGTCGAACACGTGACGCCCGGAATGTGGGCTTACGAGGTCTCTGGTAAGCATGTCCTCAGGCAATGGTTCAGTTACCGCAAGGCGAACCGCGAACGCCCGATCATGGGGGACCGGCGGCCCCCCTCGAAGTTGGGCGAGATCCAACCCGATCATTGGCTCGCCGAATATACGACGGAACTTATCAACGTGCTCCACGTGATCGGCCGTCTCATCGAGCTTGAACCCACTCAGGCCGCGCTGCTCGAACGAATCTGCTCCGGTCCGACGATCCCCGCCGATGAATTTCATTCTGGCGATGCGATCGAGACGCCCAAGGCGTCCACCCGAAGAAGGAAAGCGACAGAGTCTCAAGACGGTCCGCGGCTCTTCGAATGACACGGCGAAAGTGCATGTGAAGCGAGCATCTCAGCCTTGTTAATCGCTCGGCGAATGTTTTGAACAATCAACGCCGCAGGCGCGAAATCGCATAGCCCACGACCGACCCCGTGGTGTTCATGAAAACATCATCGATATCGGCAACTCGCCTACCCAGCCCATACTGAGCCAGCTCGACGCCGGCGCTGAGCAGTGCGCCCGCAACCGCGACATGCCAGGCCCGCGTGGCCCGCCCGCCGAGGACCGGTATCGCGAAACCCAGCGGGAGAAACACAACCAGGTTCCCAAGGATGTTCACTACAAAGTTACGACCGCCTTCCTTGACGTCA
>JAYVYS010000382.1:0-2591 GCA_043784005.1 Isosphaeraceae bacterium | reverse complement strand
GTCTCGGGCGCGGGGAACGTGATCTCGGGCAATAACCGCGGCGTGCGGATCACGGGGGCGTTGTCGCATAACAACAACATCCGCGGCAACTTCATCGGCACCGACCTGACGGGAACGGCCGTCATTCATAATGAAATCGACGGCGTATTGATCACGTCGGGAGCCTCGAACAATACCGTCGGTGGCATTGTCGCGGCTGCGGGCAACATAATTCAGCATAACGTCGGCTCGGGAGTGAACCTCGACGACGGCACGGGCAACGCGGTGTTGAGCAACAGCATCTACGCCAACAGTGTCACCGGCATTTTCCAGAACCCCGTCACGCACGCCGACAACCTCCAGGTCGCGCCGGTGCTGACCTCAGTGACACCCAGCGGCACGAGCACGAACGTCCAGGGCACTTTCGCCGGGCTTTCGAATGCCAAGTACACCTTGCAGTTCTTCTCCAGCCCGACCCAGGACTCTCCAGGCGTGGCCCAGGGGCAAACGCTCCTGGGTTCGTACGTCGTGACGACCGACGCCACCGGGGCCTACGTCCTCAACCAAGGCTTGAATGTCCAGGTGCCGACCGGTCAGTTCGTGACGGCCACCGCGACCGACTCCGGCAACAATTCGTCCAACTTCTCAAACGCCTTGCCCGCCGTGCCAATCTCGTTCACCCTTTCGTCGGCGACGTATTCCGTGAATGAGACGGACGGCTCGATCACGATCATCGTGAATCGGATTGTCGGTGTGCCCGGCCAGCTTGGCGGTGATGTCGCCGTCGATTACACGGTCAGCGGCGGAACCGCCGTCGCGGGGACCGATTACACGACTGTCTCGGGCACTTTGTTCTTCAAGTCGACCGATCCGAACACCAAATCGTTCACGATCCCGATCCTCAATCCGCACACCGTGGGCGGCTCGGTCACGACGAACATCACGCTTTCCACCGACCCGGTTACTGCCAACGGCGCAACACTCGGTGCACCTTCGTCCGCCGTTTTGACCATCGTCGACAATTCCTTGACGTCTGTGCAGCTCTCCTCCGCTACCGCCTCAGTCAACGAGAATGCCGGGTCGATCGCATTCACGATCAGCAGGAATTCCAACCTCGGCACGACAACAATCGATTATGCGACGGCGGCCGGCACGGCGAGCGCCGGAGTGAATTACACCGCGACCTCGGGCATCGTCACCTTCATCGCGGGCCAGACAACCGCGATCGTGCCGGTGACCTTGCTCGACGATAATCACCTCGACGGCCCGCTGACATTCACGCTCGCCCTCAGCAACCCGACCAACGGCGTCGTCGGAGCGATCGGCTCAACCGTGACGACGATTGTCGACACCGACAACGCGGGAACCCTTCAGGTGGCGAAGCCGGGCGTGCTCGCAGCGCCGGGTTCTTCCACGGTCAGCGTCCAGGTCGCCCGAGTCGGCGGCGCGGCCGGGACCGTCGGGGTTCAATACTTGGCGATGGCCGGCAGCGCTCTGCCCGGTATCGATTTCACTCCGTTCGGCGGTATCCTTCAGTTCAACCCCGGCGAGACCCTCAAGACCCTTGTCATCCCGCTCCTTCACACCAGCACACCCGGCCCCAACCTGACCTTCAACCTGACCCTGAGCGCGCCGACGGGAGGCGCGACGTTGGGACGGCTCGTCTCCAGCCTGGTGACCATCCAGCATGGCGGTTCGGGAGGCGGCGGGACGACCAACCCGCCCCCGCCTTCCACTGAGACGGTGCCGCCAACAGTCCTCGATCTCCAACCCGTCGCCAATCCGCTCGGTGTGTTTGCCGTGATTGTCTCGTTCAGCGAGGCGATGGACCCGGCCCGCGCCGTCGACGTCTCCAACTACGGGACCTTTTTGAGGACACCCGGAAACGACGGCGTTTTCGGCACCTTTGACGATGGCGCGATCCAGATTAGCTCGGCCGGGTATAACGCGACAACACATCAGGCGGTCTTGTTCCTGGCATCGCCGTTGCCACTGGGGACGTTCGCCAGTATCACCTTGAACAGCAACGCCCGGCTCGCCCCACCGAAAGGGTTGACCGACCTCGCGGGAAACTTCCTCGACGGGACGGGAACAGGCAGCTTCCCGGGTTCGGCTTTCACGACGATCATCGCCGAAGGAAACGTGCTTTCCTATAAAGATCGTTCGGGCGATACCGTGACGCTGAAACTCGGAGGTCAGGGACTGATGACGCTGCGTCGAGGAACAGACGGCGAAGCGCAAGAGCTTCGTTTCGTGGGTACCCTCCCCGGCAAGAGCAACCTCAGCGGCACGGTTCAGCGCCCGAGACGCGGGGTCGGCGGCGTGACGACCATTCCCTCGATCGGCGGAGCTAACGGAGTGAACATCAAACTCCGTCCCCCCGCGTTCCGGATCGGCGGAATCTCCGCGGCGGCCGTGGATGTCCTGGCGACATCGGGAAAGCTTCACGGAAAGCGTTGAAAAAACAAATAGGCACATGTAGGGTGGGTCGAATCTTGGAGGCCCACCTAACATTCGACGATGGTGGGCTTCGAAGACTCGACCCTCCCTACATCTTTTGAAATCTCAGCGGTTCAGCCACATTCCGCCGCGTGTCGACGGCCCTGCCGTCA
>JAYVYS010000381.1:0-2575 GCA_043784005.1 Isosphaeraceae bacterium | reverse complement strand
GCCGAGTCTTCGAGGCCCACCAAAGTTGAATGAGTGGTGGGCCTCGAAGACTCGACCCACCCTACGAATGAATAACGATCTCAAACTTATGTCAGATTTTTTTTAATGATCGCGTCTTCATGTTTATGTTCCGGCGACCGATCGAGCCAGGACCAGAAGGCTAGCGCAAGTCCGAAGAGAACGACGCTTAGCGATTGCGACACGGTCAGCCCCGAAAGGAGTGCTGTCTCGTCGTCTCGCAACTGTTCGAGAAGGAACTGTGGCACGGGATACGTCAGCATCAAGAGCCCGATCACTTCGCCGTCTCTGCGTCGGATCGGGAAGTAAGCCGAAAGCAGAGTGAAGAGCACCAACCCGTTGAAGGCCGCATAGAGTTGGGTCGGGTGACGCGGGAGGGAGAAAGCATCGTCCCGAGCAATCAGTCCCTGCGATCGCTCGGAGATCCAAACGGGCGAGCCCTGAGGAAATCGCACCGCGAGGCCGGGGATGGCACAAACATCGCCGTAACAACACCCGTTGAGAAAACAGCCAAGGCAGCCGATCGCGATCGCCAGCGCGACCGAAGGCGCGATCACGTCGAGTGTGGCAAGCACCGGAATCGCGTGGAAGGCTCGGTACACGAAGAATGAGAACGTCGCGCCGATGACGCTTCCGTAAAAGACGAGACCTCCTTCCCAAACTTTGAAGGCATCGGCCGAACTGAAGATTGTTTCTCCCCAATATTCCCCGACATAAAAGAGGCGAGCACCCACGAGGCCGCCAAGCACGAGCCAGACTGCGAGGTCATAGATTCGCCAGGGTTCAAGCCGTGCCAAACGGCTGCGTTGCGCAGCAAGCACAGCGCCGATGTAAAACCCGACAACAACGAACAAGCCGAACGCGTAGACCGTCAGGCTCAGTTCGGGAATCCTGAAAAGGACGGGGTGCATGAAGTCTCGACGGCCGCCAGTTCGGGTTTACAATTCATCCGAGTCGTTTCAGCTAATCGTGTGATTGTCCGGACTGGAGCGCGGGGAGACAAGGGGAGATTCAGCGCGCACCCTGTCTTAATTCCTTTCAATCCAAAAGCGGACCGAATCGATTCCAGACTCGATCGTCGAGATCGAGCACTGAACCCGATCGTGGACATCTCGTTGATCGCATCTCGAATCTCGGCGAAGGATACCAAATCGGAGCGCCCAGCAACCCGCGCCAATCGAACCCGTTCAGATTCTCTTGTGGGGTCCTCGGAACTTGGCCGCCCCCGTAATACTGGGGCGATCGCAGTTTTTGATACGAGTCCGTACGACCCATTGACGGAGGGGCGGGCAGTACTGGAACGCCATCACCGTTACGGCTCCAAAAATCAGAGGACTTCCGAACTGGGCGTATTCCACTTTCTTTGATCGTTCCGTCGCTTCGTCACGATGATCCGGAAGAGAGTCCGTCATCTCTTCCGAGAGATCACTTTCGGAACCGCGACCCGTCAGCGACGCGAGCAGGCGCGACGCGCGTTCACCGAGTTTCGTAACGAAGTCCGCCGTCGCGATCACTTGCTGATCCGCAGGTGTTTCAAGTGGCTCGGCATTCGTGACGAGTGCCCCGTTGACCGGGACGGGAGTCTCGGGATCACCCACCGAGTCTCCCTTGATTTGGTCTGCTTTACGCGGTGAGAGCTTGCCGTGGGATGATCGACCGTAGTCGATACCGGGGAGCAATCCCTGCCCGTTCGATGCCAAGGCTGTCGCACCTTCGGAACTGATGGGTCCAACAACCGAGACATGGTCCGATGACGTCGAGGGTCGGCCCACCAACCTATTCCCCACCGTGACGTAAACCCCACCGAGTGCGTTCGACGCATTTCCGTTGGTAGCGGTCGCACCTCCGAAGTTCGAATTCGGAACCGGAGTGGCAGTGACACCACTGGCCAAAAGAACTACCGACGTACCCGGACCCTGAGGACCGTAGGCGGTTGTCGTCGCGGCCGGACCGTATCCCGAGGACGACGTTTGTGTGGAAAGGTCGGCCGAAGTCGGATTCACGAGCCTGAGATTCAACGCCGGCCCCTGGCCCACACCATTCAGTAAGATCGACTCCGCAGGCGTTTTTTGCTTCATGTGGAAATTGATGGTCTCGCGTGATCCGCCATCATTTCCGATTTGAAGAATGTAGACGCCCGCTCTAAGGTAAACCAGCGGAAACGCTAGGCCCGCATCATCTTTCCGCGTGTACGATTTACTGAATCCGGCACCGACGACGGTCATCGTCATCGAAGCGCCTGAGTATTCACATTCCATCTGATAAAGCCCGTCGGACATGGCGACGAAGCGGTGGGACGACGCCGTGCCGGCATCAATCTCCACTGATCCTCCCACGCCCTGACTGTCGCCGCTGAAAATCGGACCCAGGTTATTTGGGTCGTTGCTTCTTGCCCCGGCCGTGGGAACATCGAAGGCGGCCAATACACGGTCGGGAAGTCCGCGGGCGACTGGGGTATATCCCGCCAGATCCGCCAGGCCGCCATCGCCGGTCGCAAGCTCTCGCAACTGATAGTGCCCCGGCGGAAGCTCTCCTCCCCAGGCGAAGCTGTAGTGTC
>JAYVYS010000380.1:0-4377 GCA_043784005.1 Isosphaeraceae bacterium | reverse complement strand
ATACCCGTCGACGGGGAGACGGTCGCGTTAAGTGAGGGTGCGGGCATGTTCGGAGAGAGCGATGAGGGCTCGATCACCACGGGCAACTCCACGCTCGGTACCGGGTCTTGGTCCGGCGCGGGAGGGGCGACGACGGTGATCCTTTCGTACTCCAGCAACGTGCCCGTCGCCTCCTCCAGCGCGACGATCGACGTGTTGTAAGTGGTCTTGTAGAGGGCCTCCGCCGAGACCGCGCCGGCGAACTGGCTAATGGCGTCGAGGTAGTGGTCGATCGTGATCCGCCCCTCTTCATAAAAAGCTCGTTGTGCCTCCATTCGCTGAGAGGCCGCCTTCCGCAGCTCTGAGCCCTTCTTGAACTGCTTGTAGTTGGCGTCGATTTTACTGAAGGATTTGGTCAGCGTGTGGGTCTGCTGGTGGACAACCTGCTGAAGCAAGACCTTCAACCGTTCGACTTGGCCCGAGCCGTCGCGGGTCACATCCGCCTTCGCCACCGCCTCTTGCATTCGTACCACGTCCGGCTGCTTCTCGTGCATGCTCGCAATACTCCTATCCCAGTCCGGTTTCAAGAGGATATCGATGGGAGGCGTGATAGGCACGATTCGGCGATCTTCAGACGGTGGGAGGCCGAGGAGGCGATACAATTGACGCTCGTTTGTGGTGACGTTGGAAGTCTTCGCGGTCAGGTCGAGGCGGAACTGGTCCAGCCGCTGCCGGGCCTCATTGACATTCGCGCGGTTGTCGCGACCGATCTCCGATTGCGCCTGCTCTCGTTTGAGGACATCCTCGGCCAATTTTACCGCCGTCTCGCTCGCCCAGAGCTCGACACGATTCTGGAACAAGCTCCAGTATTGCTGCTCAATTGAACGGACTTCAGCCATGACCCGGGCCTTAAATTCCAAGGCGTCGATATCCACCACTAACGGAGCGATCACGTATCCGTCATCTTTCGCGGACTTGATCAGGCGGCTCACTTTGGAGTTGGCAAGACCGATGCGGATGGCTTCTGGAAGCAACAGCTTCCAGTTCTCGCGCGAATCCTTGTCGGGGGGAGAGTTGGACAGTCGTCGCTCGCCGGGGGCCGGACGAAGCACCTCGCCCTGAGAACCGTCTGTCACGTTCTTCGGGTCTTCGGCAGCGACCCGAGCGAGAGTACCGAGGCCTGCTCCGAAAAAGGTCAAAGCGAAGATCGTCGTCGCAATCGTCCTTAATTTGCCGAGAAGCATGTTCTTGATCACTCCATTGACGAGCATACGCACTGACGCCGAGACCTCCCCGGTCGTCATTCGATCAGAAAGAATATGAACAGCGAAGCGGAGAGTCTCCTCCGCCTTCAGCCTCGACTCAGCCGCGATCGCGGTGTCCGCCGAGATAACGGCCCCCAGAACTGCTACAGGAGCTAGACCCAGGCGGGTGAGCCGACCGCGCAGACGCTCACGTCCCCGAGAACGCCAGCTTTTGACGGTCCCGACCGGGCGGCCCATCCGACGCGCCGCCTCCTCGCAGGTATGACCCTCCAGGTCGCAAAGCACAATCGGGACGCGGTAGCGCTCGGGGAGCCGGTTGATCTCTTCGTGAAGCACTCGCTCACGTTCAGGGCACGCCCGGTCTTCGTGCGCGTCGAAGTTCGCCGCCCACTCGGCTTTTCCTCGTTCATGTTTCCGTCGGCGGGCCGCGGCCGAACGGGCACACGACGCCGTGCGGAAGGCGACCTGGTAGAGCCAAGGGCTCAAGGAATCCTTGACCCAGAGTGACCGGGCCTTTTTTACCAGGATCAAAAAAGTGGCCTGAAATGCATCCTGAGCGTCGTGAGGGTCGGTCAAAAGGGCGAGGCAGACCCGCATGACCATCGCACCGTGACGCTCGACCAGGGCCGCGAAGGCAAGTTCCGCCGTTTCGCCCCTGCCGGTCGAGAACCGCTCAAGCAACTGCCCATCCGTGAGCGCGCCGATCACGCCGAGGTTAAAAAGCGTGTTAAGCTGGCGTAATGCCGACCCATCCTTCTTGGTCTTCACGGGATTCCTCCTCAGCCCGCATGCGGTTCACGTCAACAGGAGTAATGTCGCCGTGAGAGTCGTCGGTTGCAGCTTTCTGAGAAAGCCGCTGGCTCAACTTGAAACCGGCTTACTTCGCCCTCATGCGGTTGTTCTTCGGATTGTGCTCGAGCTCGCAGAGGCCCAAGGCCTCCATGAGGGGCGGAATGTAGACTCCGAATCGACCGCGAAGGCCCTTCTTGAGTCCATACCAACCGCCGATGGGATTGTCGGGCGAGCGTGCCCAAGCCTCGACCGTCCCTTCTTTGGCAGGTTTCTGTTCATCGGCCCCACCAAGCTCGACCCAATCTCCGGCGGCTTTGAGCATGGCGAGCAGGTCTTCGACGCAGCGCGTGTCGTAGAGCAAAACGGTTTTGCCCACCGTGCAAACCAGGACCGGTACGCCGTCCTTTTCATCGACGTGCATTGTGTACTCCGCCGACCCGGGGGACGTCTTGAGCCCCCATGGATTGAGTTTGGTCCGATCCAGCGTCGCCATCGTTCTTCTCCCTTTGTGGACCGAGCGGGAAGCCGCACGATACCATAACCTCGGCCCGGGTCAGACGCACCATCACGGGAGGACCACAAGGTCGTTTCACTCTCGATATTCAAGAAAATAGACAGGAGTCGAGATTCGCGATGAGGCAACGAAATTCGGAACGGACGTCCCATTTTCGCCTCTCGATTCTCGAATTTCGGCGATCACATCCCATCCTCCGTGTGCGAATTCGAGGATGAAACAGCCCTGACGGGGGGACAATGCCCGCGAAATTCGCCCCGGAACACCAGTAATGATGGTCCCTGAATTGCGGTTAGCCCGCGCTACGAAACTCAGGCGACTAGCATCCTCGCGATTCGCGGCGTATTCTCAGGCTCTTGAGCCCGCTGTGACCTTTCAAGGAGCCTTCGGGATGAACTCCATCGACCGCCGAACCTTCCTCGCCTCCGCGGGTGTCGCGCTCGCGGCCTCGACACGTGTGGCTACCGCGACAACTCTCGTTGAGGGCTTCCCGTGGAAGAAAGCCTTCATGCTCGGCGGCGTGAGTTCGGGCGCGGTAAAGCCTCATTTTGAACGTCTGAAGGCGGCGGGGTTCGCAGGGGTGGAACTGGTGAGCCCAAACAAGCTTGACCGCGATGAAGTGATCAGGGCGCGCGATGAGACCGGCCTGATCATTCACGGTGTCAGCGGGTCACAACATTGGAAAGACACCCTCTCCGACCCCGATCCCAAGGTCGTCGAGCGGGGGCTCACCGCCATTCGCCAGGAGTTTGAAGACTGCAAAGCCTACGGCGGCACAACCGTGCTGGTCGTCCCCGCGGTCGTCAAGCCGGACGTCTCCTATCGCGATGCCTACACTCGCTCTCAGGCCGCGATCAAAAGTCTGATCCCCGATGCGGAGAAGGCGGGAATCAAGATCGCGATCGAGGAGGTCTGGAACAAGTTCCTCCTAAGTCCTGTCGAGTTCGCCCGCTATATCGACGAGTTTCAGAGCCCCGTGGTGGGTGCCTACTTCGACGTCGGCAACGTCGTTGAATTCGGCTATCCGCAGGAATGGATTCGCGAGTTGAACAAACGGATCATGAAGATCCATATCAAAGAATACAAGAAGGCCAAACGGTTCGATTATGCCCTAGGCGAGGGCGAGATCGACTGGCCCGCTGTTTCCAAAGCCCTGCGCGACGTCGGCTATGAAGGCTGGATCACAGCCGAGGTCGGTTATGGTGAGATCGATCAACTCAAGGATGTCGTGAAGCGAATGGATAAGGTTTTGGGGACGGGTTGAAGGGGGGGTCGGAACCCACGGGTAGGAAACGCCCGTTACGGCTTTCGACTTTTTTGGGTGCCACGGGTCGTACTCGCCCCGTGGCTGCCCGTGACGATCGCCAAAGACGCGGGGCGAGTACGACCCGTGGCACCCGGCGGGGGCAGACCCGCCAACATCGGCTGGACAACGATCACTTATTCCGCCTTCTTCCCCGCCCACTTGATGAAGTAGAAAACGATCGGATCTTTGCCCGTGTTGACGATCCCATGTGATGCGTTCGGGGTCGAATACATTACCGAGCCGGGACCGACTTTGGTGGTCTTTCCGTCGCAGAAGATTTCGCCGGTTCCCGATTCGACGATCATGACTTCCTCTTCGAGATGCGTGTGAGGCTTGTGGGGCGTCTGGCCCGCGTCGAGCACAAAGCGACCGGTGACGAACTTCGTGCTGCCAGGAGTGTCGCCCGACAGGTACGCGCCCACTTTGCCGACGTGCTTGCCGTCGTACTGGAAATCCGCCATCGACACCTGACCCACGGGAATCGTCGCGGATTTGAGAAGGTCGGCTTTTTCGCTCGCCAA
>JAYVYS010000379.1:0-8170 GCA_043784005.1 Isosphaeraceae bacterium | reverse complement strand
TCTACTCAGATACCGCAAATTTTAGACGCTGATCCACTCAAACGCAACCGTGTTTTGTGAATTTGGCGGAAACAGGCGGCTTTGGGTAAAATGAGGCGGTTGTTTAACATGGAATCTTCGTCCGGGTGACGTGGTCGTTCTGGTCGGTCGCGCCTCGGGTCGATACGATGGAGAAGGCGGTCGGCAATGGCCAGTGCCGCTTTGTAACGAGGGATCGTCGCTCATGTCGGACGTAGCAACCCGCAAAATCGATACCGTTCGCCAGGATTCCCCCGTCGAAATCTGGCCGGTCTGGCAACGATGGGTTGTCACGGGCCTGCTCGCGTTCCATCTCGCGGCGATTCTGGCGGGAGCTATGGCTGCGCCTCCAGCATCGGTTCTGGAGCGTCGGATCGCGGAAATCTTCGGTCCCTATCATCAGGTCATCGATCAAGGTTATGGATACCGCTATTACGCTCCGGAGCCAGGGCCGACTCCGGTTGTCACGGCCACGATTCGGTTCACTGACCAGAGGCCGGAAGCGACCGTCCGTATTCCCGAACGTGGTGTTTCGCCTCGATTGCGATATCAACGCCAACTTGCCCTGGCGAATCACCTGGCGACGGATTTCTCGAACGCGAAGCGCGAGACCGGAGAGGGCCGTAATAGCCACTACGCAAAGTCCTACGCGCGACACATCGCAAAGCTCCATCCCGGCAGCGCCTCGATCACCCTTTACGTCCAGGTGCATTTGATTCCCGACCCGGGACAGGTACACGACGCGCTGCTTCGAGGCGAACCCGTCAACATCGACGCCGAGGAGTATTACACGGCCCCCGAACGGATCGGAGAATTCCCTTGCGACGGATTGTGACAGGGATCGCGACCTACCTCGCCGAGCTGGGCCGGAACGCGGTCCAGGCCTGGACGGCCTTTTTCTTCAAGCCGTGCGATCCCACATCACTGGGTCTGATCCGGCTTGTGGTCGGCCTTCTCGCCTTCTGGAGTCTCTCGGTTTACGGATTGGACCTTGATGCTTTCTTCGGTGCCGATGCCTGGGCGAATCCGGAATCAGTCGTGCAGGTCCAGGGGTTTGATAAGCCGCTCGCGTGGTCGTTCTGGTTTTCCGTTCCCCAGGCACTTCTACGCCCGGTTTGGGTCATTTGTCTGCTCATCTTTGTTTTGTTCACGGTGGGAGCATTCAGCAGGGTCACGGCCGTTCTGGCCTGGGTGATCTACGTCTCGACCGTAAGGCGCGTGCCTGTCTCACTGTTCGGGTTTGATCAAGTGATGTCGAGCGTGTTGCTCTATCTCGCGGCGACAGGGGCAAGCGGCCAGGCGGTTTCGCTTGATCGGTTCTATGCGCGATGGCGTCTGGGGTGGGTCATTGCAGGACATCGCCGAGGATCGGAAGGGGTGCGCTGGGATCTGCCCTCGGGGGCACCTGAACCGACGATCTCGGCCAACATCGCGTTGCGGTTGATTCAGCTTCATCTCTGCTTGATTTACGGGATGGCAGGTCTGGCGAAGCTTCAGGGGCAAGGATGGTGGAATGGACAGGCGATCTGGGGAACGCTCGCGTCGGGAGAGTTCCGCGTCCTCGACTTCACCTGGCTGGCCGCCTTCCCCTGGCTCTTGAATGCCCTCACACATGCGAGCCTTGCCCTTGAGATCGGCTACCCCGTTTTGATCTGGGTGCGGCCCCTTCGCCCGTTGCTTTTGGCGATGGTCGTGATGTTTCATGTCGGGATCGGGTTGACGGCACCGGGGCTCTCTGAGTTCGGCCTGGCGATGATCGCGGGGAACCTCGCGTTTGTCTCGGGACCGTGGTTGAGAAGTCTTGTCACCGGGTTGGACCGCTCGCGACCGGCGGGCCGGCTCTTATTCGATGGCGCGTGCCCGAGGTGTCGCGCGTCGCTCGCGTTGATATCGGCGGCCGACCCCGATCGAATGATCGAACCCCTCGACCTGACCGCGGTCGACCTGAGTAAGGTCCACCCGTCGTTGAGCCGCGAAGCGTGCATGAAAGCGATGCACATGGTCCAGACCGACGGCACGGTTTTCGTGGGTTACGATGCAGTGGTGATCGTTGGCCGCATGCTGCCGCTCTTCTGGCCCGCGGCAGTGATCGGGGGCTTGCCGGGAATACGCCAAGCAGGGCGAATCGTCTATCAAAAAATTGCCGACAGCCGTCCTCGGGACGTCGTGTGCAACGATGATGTCTGCTCGATCCATGGTCCCGTCAGTGCGGAAAAGCCGACAATGACATTCCCACGCGGGAAGCGTTGATCGCAGGCATGAAGAGAAGGTTACATCTTCAATTTGGCAGCATGAGGTGCGTCATGAGCATTGATCGGCGAAAACGAGCCATCCCAGAGCCGACAGATCTTTCGCCCGACGAGCCGCCGCGACGTGTGTTTCTGCACGAACCTGGCTGGCGCGTTGTGTTGAAGGTGGGCAGCATCCGGGAATTCTGCTACCAGATGGCTCCGGGGCAGGAATACTACCACCGCCTTCTCGACGGCGAGATCTACGTCTATCACGGCGACGAGAAACTCTGTCTTGCCTGCGCTCAGCGTCGCGGCTTGCTTTCCTATCAAGCCAAAACGCTCAAAGATGGCCTGAATCCACTGGATCGGAACGTCGATCCCGCGAATATCACCGATCCGATCGCATTGGCGGACGGGGATGAGTTTGAGGTGGATTGATCGCGCGGGCGAGGGAATAAGGAGCGGCATTCGATAAGGATTGGCCTGCACTTCTTTTTGGTCCAGGGATAAGAAGGCGAAAAAAGGGGCCACGATTGTGACCTGCTCCCCATTTCTTGGTCCAGGGATACTGGGAATCACTGGTGCGGTTGTTCAGTAGACGGCACATCCTGCGGGTCATCGTCGAGAGACACGTACCGCTGGCATCTGGTCGCGACTCTCGCATGATCGAAAGTCGTGGATTCTCCGCATTGATTCCGCGACTCGATTCATACAGGCTGGGAATGGCCGACAGTCAATTCCTCGGCGTGTACGAATTGTTCGATGAGCGACTTTGCAAGAAATAAGTATACACTGATGTCTGAAGTGTCGGACGGAACGTATTGAATGACATCAATGTGATAATTGGTGCCGAGCGCCGCATTCGCCTGACTCACTCCGTCGAGAACAGCCTGCTTCAATTGCCGTTCATCGATCAACGGATTTGACTCGGGTTCACGCAGTCTTTGCACAGACACTGCGGTCGGCTTCTCGTGTGAGAGGGAGAGGCCCAACAGGTTGTGCGTCGGTCCCGTAATTCTGCTGACTCGGTAGAAATCCCCAATTTTTGTATATCGCATGGCTAGTCTTTCAGATTCGGGGCCGGATAACGCTTTTGTGCCGCCGTATGGGCCTGATTGTAACCCGGCCCCCAGCTTCGCATCCGATTGGCCTCAGCGGCTTCGTGCCTCAATAATTGTAAATCAGCTCTGGTGAACGTTCCAGTCCGAAGACGCTCCCCTGATTGGGCGATGGTGCTGCTGCTATCGAAGTGAGCGATAAGCGCCGGTTCACCGAGATCAACATACCTGTCTAAGAGATGTGCATTATAAAAGAGATGATCCTTCACCTTTTGGATGTTCTCGCGCTTGATCCCCGTGTGCATTGCGATCTCACCAACATCGGTCGTACAAAACCTGATCGCGTCATACAACTTGTCAGCGGATGCATCCAAGTCGGCCGTTCCCGTCTGAAGACGTAAGAGTATCAAAATGAGAAAAATGCTTTATTATCGGTTCCTGGTACCAGGTTTTCTGTGATGCCATTCCACTGTGCTCCCCTTTGTCTGTCCGTTCAGTACCTGCTTCATTAGTTGCCTCGTCCATCCAGATAGCCGATTCCCAAGTTTGAAGTGTCGGCACCGCTTTCGGCAGGGAGAAAACGGTAGTTAGTGTGACGATTTCTTGTAGCACAAGATATGAGCTTTTGAGTACAAAAAAAGGCTGCTGGTGAAAGATCACTCGTGAAGATTCTAGAACCCGACCAACTACCATCAAAAAAGGTGTAGGGACAGACTGCGGAATGCTGCCGTTGGTAAGTCGCCGCGATGTTATCAGTACGACGGCCGCAGACCAGGCAAAACTCAACATCGACAAATCCGCTTGCCTCGAAATCCATCCGAGCACCAAGCATTTTCATGCCGTCCAACCAAAAATAACCAGGAGGCTCTGAATACTTCAAACGGTCCGGAAGTGGCCGAGAGAAAGTCAAACCACCACCAACACTAACGTTATTCACGCCATCCTTTTTCCAATCGTTCAGTACTCGGTCGGAGACGATAAAAAGCGGGTACGACCCAGAGCCGAGAATATCCGGCCAACGATCAGCTTTATTACGCTCAAGCCTTGCTAGTAAGTCGCCAACGGGTCGCCTTGAAACGGCCCCGCAGCCTCGACAGCGAGAATCTTCCTCAAGACCCGTTGAGATCGATTCGACCCACGGAAGCCTTCGGTTCTCGAAAGAATTGTGAGAAACCCTAAAAAACGATGTCATTGTGGGACCTGGAAGAAGGAGTGAAGAACCGAAACATTTGATCACTCTTATCTCCTGACCACTTCTCGCAAGCCAAGACTAAGCACTCATTGCCCTCCCCCAACCACCGGCTTCACATCCTTGAGCGTCTCAAGATAGGCGATCAGATCGGCGAAGTCTTGACGGGTCAGCCCTTCGGCGAGACCATTCGGCATCAGTGAGACATCACCAACTTTGCGTTCGTCGATGTCGGTTTTGGCGACATGCACACGCTTACCTTCGGCGTCGTCGAGTTCCACGGCGTCGGGGGTCTCGCCTTTGACGATCCCCGTCACCACGCGCCCATCGCCGAGTGCGATCACCATCGGTTCATAGCCTGATGAGATCTTCGCCGAAGGGTACAGGACGGCCGTGATCAGCTCGTCTTTGGGATACTTGGCACCGACGCTCGATAGCTCTGGTCCCACGGCTCCCCCCTGCCCTCCCACGGCGTGACACTTCGCGCACGCTAGGCCTTTCAGGTCGGCGAATAGGGTCTTGCCGCGCTCGGGCGTTCCTTTCGCGCTCGAGGCGAACTTGCGAAAAGTCTCGGCGTCGAAGGCCCCGGGGGCCGGGGCTTTCAAAAAGGCGAAGTCGGAAGGGTAGGCGACGGAAACCGAAAACGCCCAGGCCCCGCCGTTGTTGTTGCAGCGGATCAAGACCTTGTTTCTCCCTTTGATCAGAGGGGCCTCAAATCGGCTCTCTTCCGGGCTGAAGCCGCGCTGATCTTGAAAGTCGTAGACTTTTTCACCGTTCAACCACAACGTCAAAGTATCGTCCGAGCCGACGGCGAATTCCCCCTTGCGGTCGGACGGACTGTCCAACTCCGCATAGGCGAACGCCGCCTGGTCCCCGTCTCCGTGCAGGGCCTTCGCGAGGTCGACCGCGCCACGATTCGCCGCGCTGACCTTTTTCCAAACCAGAGGCTCATCCTGAAAACCGGGGAATTTGGCTTTCAAGTCGATCGACGCGGAGAGGTCGAACGGAGCCTCGACCTTGAACGGAAGCGGGCCCAGCACTTGCCACGATGAAATGGGACGTGTTCTCGTGTAGATCTTTTTGAGTTCGGGAATCACGTTGGAGGGCAGTTCCTTACGCGCGGCGAGTTGCTCGAAGAAGGGCGCTGCCTGATCGCGGAGATTCGCCACCGCGTTGGAAGACGCCCGGCGAAGGTCCGGGCTTTTGTGGGTCAGACCACCAAGATAGACCCGAAGCGCCCGTTGATCCGACATTCCGGCAAGAGCCATGGAGGCCTCGTAACGAAGATCCGACGATTCGGTGGCAGTGATCAAGGCGGGAACGGATTCGCGGTCTTTTAAGCCTCCCAGTGCCACGATCGCCGCTTTTCGGACGTCGACCGAGGTGTCGGTGATCCGTTCGCGAAGTAAAGGAGCGACCTCTTTGGCCTGACCCGCTTTCGCCAGCGCCTCGGCGGCGGCCGCGCGCACGGAAGGTTCCGTGTGCTTCAAGGCCGTCCGCAATGCGCCGACGGCATCACCCGTTTTGAAACGCCCCAGGGTCGCGATCACGCGAGGGAGTTTATCAGCCCCCAGCGCGTTGGTATCGACCAGATCCAACAGCGCTTTCAAGGCGACATCCGACCCGATCGTCTCGACGCTTTCGAGCGCCGCGTCGCGGACCGGCTCGGGAGTTTTGGCGTCACGAAGCGCGGCGATCAGCCCGGGGAGTGCTTCTTTATCGCCGAGGCGTCCCAACGTTTTCGCGATCTCTTGGCGGACGGGCACGTTGGGTTCACTTGCGAACCGTTGTCTCAAAATCGGCAACGCGGCGGGATCGGCGAGTTCGATCTCGGCGAGGACCGCCGCTTTACGGACCTGATCGGTCGGGTCGGAAAGGCGATCGCGGAGGGCGGCGAGCACGGCGGCCGTTCCTTCCCAGTCGATCGACTTCACCGGCGGCTTGGTCCTGGCGGGCTGAGTCCCCCACCACTTGCCATTCCAGGCGATCGGCCTGCGATGCCCTTGCGCAAGCAGGAAGACGCCGCGAGCGCGTTCCGTCGCGTCGTGCGAAGGATCGGCGGAAAATGTCGAAAGCGCCGCCGAGGCGTCCAGGTCGTAGGCCATCTCCATCGCCAGCATCGTCCCGGCGCGCACCTTGGTGTCCGTCGATTTGAGTCCTGCCGAAGCGGCCTTCCAGTTGCCGATGCGCCGCAAGGCCTTGCGAGCGGAGAACGCGAGGTAGGCGTCGGCATCTCCCACAGTCGGCAAGAGTGCGGGGATGGCTTTCGCGTCACCGATACGCCCCAGAGCGATCACCGCTTGCATTCGGACCGTGGGGTCGATGTCGGCCACGGCCGAGATCAGGGGCTCAACCGCAGCTTTCACCGCCCGCTGCCCCAGAGCGCGTGCCGCTTGAGCCCGGACATCGGCCGCGGAGGACTCAAGCGTCGCGACCAGAGCGGACGTTCCTTCGGCGGTTCCACCGGCGATAGCATCGACGACCCAGATCAGATGTCGTTTCGCCACCGGATCGGTCTTGGAATCGGCGAGTGCTGGCACGACGGCTTTGAGAACGTATTTGCCTTTTTTCGCCAACGCCGTTTGCGCCCGAAACCGCTCGTTGAACGAGGGGTGGTCGAGCTGCTTGATCTGGGTCGCGACAGGGTCGGAATCGTTGCCTCGGGGACGGGTTTTGACTTCCGGTTTGTAAGTCACCGCGTAGACCCTGCCGAGCTTTTCCGTCTTGTTATTCCAGCCGCCAAAGCTCCAGTCGGCGATGTACATGGTTCGACCGTCATAGGAGAGCGCGAGGTCGAGCGGTCGGAAATCACTGACGGCATCGGGCTCGACGAAGTTCTCTTCCTCGGCGACCTTGAAGCTGGACCCTTCCGATTTAAACGAGATTCCCCTCACGACTCGTTTGGCCCATTCCGCCCAGAAACCTCGACCGCGATACTTGGCCGGCCAGACGTCTTCCTTGTAAACGAACCCTCCGCACGGAGAGCCGCCCCCATATTCGGCCATCCTGTTGAGCATTCGATCCGTTCGGTCGTGATAATCCCAGGGATAACCATAAAAGCCGCCGTCTATATGATGGGTGACCCGAGTCCACCAGCCGAGGCCATCGTCGGTGTTGTCATAAGTAAAGAGGTTGTCTTTGTCGTCAAGATTTGGTTCGAGGTGGTTTCGCGTTCCGGATGAGTAAACCTCCAGGCCATTGCCGTCGAGCCGGCAGCGAAGGACGCCGCCGCCAAAGACCTGCGCTGTTCTGCCATCGGGGCCGGTCGCTTTGGGCACTCCCTTATCGCCGACGGAAATATAGAGATATCCGTCAATTCCAATTTGAAGACCCGAAACGATGTGGTCGTTGAACATATTCGGCTGGCCCGCGGGCACGCCCAGATCGGTGAAGAGTTCCTTGCGCTGATCGGCCTTTCCATCGCCATCGGTGTCACGGAGCACCGTGAGGTTGGGCATGTTCATGACATAGAGTGAGCCGTCGTGCCAAACCATGCCGAAAACGGCGTTGAGCTTCTCCGCGAAAACGACTGGCTCTTTCCCTTCTTTGAACAGCAGGACGCGGTCGATCGGTTTGTTGGCCGGGCCGACCATGTCCATCGGATCTTCGGCGATGAAGAGCGAGCCATCGGGTGCGGTTGCGACCTGACACGGGTACTGCACCGCGGGAACCGC
>JAYVYS010000378.1:0-8065 GCA_043784005.1 Isosphaeraceae bacterium | reverse complement strand
GGCTCGTGGCGGTTCCGCGTCGCGGACATCGACGAGCTGGCTCGCCGCCGCGGACTCGGCAGTGACGCCGAGCTTCATCTTTCCGACCTCGACCTCCCTACGGCGACCGGTGAGAAAGATCTTGACCTTTCCGACTTCCAGATGGGTTCCGCCTCGGCCGACCTGGGCCAGCCCACCATGGATTTCCATGCGGGATCGGGCTCCGGGTCGGAACACGATATCCTGCTGGACGACCTTTCGCTTCCTCCCAACCCTGTGACGGGCTCAAGCTCGGTCATCATCGGCATGGGCAACTCGGGCAAGCTTCCGAGTGATTCCGACGTCCGACTCGTTCCCGATAACCCCAAGGGGGCCAGCGACTCCGACGTGCGGATCTCACCGGCGCGCGGCTTCAAAGGTCCGAGCGACTCGGACGTGACCCTGATCGCCGACGACACCTCGCAACACGACATCCTGTCGATGAACGTGAGCAGTGATACCGCCGTGCGTCAAAGCCCGATGCTCGGTTCTTCCGCCGAAGTGGCCGCCGCGGGCGAAGCCTCCGATAGCGACTTTGAACTCACCCCCTCCAGTGTCATCGACGCGCTTCAACCCGATTCGGGAAGCGACTTCGAGTTGAGTGCTCTGGAAGGAAGCGGCGAGTTCGAAGCGACGCCCCTCACCAAACCAAGCGATTCGGACGTGACGGCCGCCGAACCCGGGCTTTCGGGCATCAACCTCTCCCGGCCAAGCGACTCCGGAATCAATCTTCAGTCCGCGGGCGGGCTCGATATGGGTCATCATGACTCGATCGAACTTGCCCCGATCAGCGGCGATGAGATCCTTGCGGTGAAGCCCCCCGCCGCCAAACCCAAGGCGAAAGCCGCGCCTGCCAAACCCCCCGCGGGCAAGGCCAAGCAGGCCCTCTCGGCAACCCCGCCCCCCTCGACGCGGAAGGGCGAAAAAGACATCTTCGACGACACCGACTTCGAGGTCGATGCCCTCGATTCCGATGATTCCGACGACAAGACCATGCAGCTCGAAGCTGCTAGCGACTTTGACATCGAAGAGAGCGATACCGGCTCGGAAGTGTTCGCGATCGATGAGGATGACGTCGATCAGAATGCCGCCACCGCGATCGGCTCCGTTCCAGTGGACGACGAGGATGAAGAAGGCGACGGCTTCGAAGAAGCGACCTCGGGTGAAATGGCAACCTCGGCGTGGGCTGTCGAAAGCGAGAATGCGACCGGAAGCGGTCGCGCCGCGCCCGCCGCGGTCCTCTCCGCCCCCGGTGCCTCGGCCGAGTGGGGCGGGCTCTGGGTCGGCTTCCTCGGCGTCGCGTCCGTCTGTATGCTACTACTCGCGTTCGTCTCGATGGACCTCGTGCGGAATCTCTACGAGATCAGCAACGACACCCCGGCGTCCGGAATCGTCAAGAGCATCGCCGGACTCGTCCTCAAAGACTAACGCCGCGATGAACCGCAATGGTTTTGCTGTGAATCGAGGTGAGCGCGTCTCGTCGGAATCATGGATCGCTTCCGGCGGGTACGCAGCCTGGACCCGACCTTTGGAAGGGTTGAGTTCGGGTGATGGAAAAGGGACTGAATGAGTCATGGATTGAGTGGGTGTAGTGGCCCTCGTCCCGAAAGGAGTCGGAACGGATGGTCGACCCGAGTTACGATGATCGCCCGTCGAGCCCAATGGCGCGTCGGGCTTTGGAATGCGCGGCGATCGTCACGACCATGATCATGGCCGCGACGGCCGCGGGCTGCGGGGTCGTTTCGCAGTCGAAAATGGATGAAGCCCACCGGGTCACACAGACCCTTCGGGCGGAAAACTCGCGACTGAAGGACGTATCGCTCGATCTCCGAGCGCGAAACCAGGATCTCAGCCAGCGCGCCGTGGACGACTCCGAGCGGCTCTCCGCCCAGGAAGAAGTCGTCACACGACTCGAAAACAGTGTGCAAGCGTATCAGGCGGAACGCGAAAAACTCGCGGAAGCCTATGACGCACTCAAACAGCAGGTTCGCGTCGCGATCAACGCCGAGCCGACGCAAGCTTCTCGGCCTAAACGGCTTGAGTCGTTCGCAGCGGCCCATGCGGGGTGGACCTTTGATGCTGAGGCTCAGGTCTTTTCGATGTCCGTCGAACAATTATTCGAGCCCGGTCGCGATCAGCTCACTCCGGAAGCTTTGCAGACGCTCAAGGATCTTGAGGTCGAACTTTCGCAATCCGAATCGGCAGGCTCCGATGTGGAGGTGATGGCCGTCGGAGCGGCACCGCCCCCCGTGGAAAAGGCGGTTTTCGACGGCCAGACACGCCAGGATGCGAAGACCGCCGCGCGGTTTCTGGCCACGGCCCGCGCGGCTCGCGTTCGGGAGCAACTGGTAGGGCAGGGGAGCCTCGCTCCGGAACGAGTGAGGCTCGTTCCCCCGCCCGGCGCGCTGAAATTCTCGCCGGACGATCCGGGACGGTCGGGTGAAAGACGGATCGTGATCCACCTCGCCCCGCAGTATAGCAAAACGGGTAAAGGAGGAGCATCTCCCCCCGAGAAGCCGTCCGAGCGACGTTCGGACCCTTGACGGAAGGCCGCGCCCGGTCCGATAATTCGATATCGAATGTTCGGCGATCGATCGATCCCATCGGGAGACTCACGCGAATGCGAAAGTCATTGTCCGCTCTCTGCGGGACGTTGGTTCTCTTAGGGTCGGGCGTCGCAAACGCCGCCGGCCTCCGAGGCGATTATGTGGAATCCCGCACCGCCGACGTGTTCACCGGGCCATGCTTCTCGAATGCCGAGGTCTTCATCTACGGCACTCATGCGGTGATGGCGTGGAAAGTCACCGAAGGTTCGTTCCAAGGAGTCGATCTTGCTGGCCTGAGTGTCGCGGCGGCCGTGAATGGCTCGACCACGTTCTCCGAAGATAGGCCCGAGCTTGCCAAGGCCATTTTGATCGTCGATGAAAAGGCCAGTCTCTCGCAACGCGCAGCGCTTATCGGCATGGCCAAAGCCTTGGGCGGCAAGCGTTTGGAGAATGCCACCGACGTACGGGTCTCTCGGATCAGCCTGAAGGTCGAAGCCCTCCCGATGAACGCCTCGCTAGCCGATTCGGCGCACGAACTGCATGGGATGCCGCATGCCCCTCGCGCGACGTTCTGGGCCTCGGGTATCGCTCAGATTGTGACCCGGCCGCTTGATGACCGTGATCACGCCTGTGGCAACGAAGTCGTCGCCTATCCGCCGCTCTCGAAAGGCGTCGATGTTCTTCCTGCCTATACGTTGGGCCACACTTTCAAAGGGACCGGACTGGGCGTGGTTTGGGATGATCCGAACTGCCGCAGCAGTTTTGTCGGACATTTCGCGCTTTGAAGCGGAAATGACCGATGAGAGTCCGCCACAGCTTTTTTTGGAGGGTGTGGAGCTTACTCCCGTGCACCGGCATGCCCAGGAAACGCCATTCCGTCGATTCCAAAGCGTAGGCAAGCCTCCACACTCCAGAAGTGTTTTGCTTCGTCCTGTCCTTTGATTCTCCCGCCACCGTCGCCCGACCACTCCTGACTCGAACGACCTTTCGGAACACCCTCGCCATGCGTCTGCAATGCGTGTCGGCCTTCCTCATCGCTCTCTTGCCTACCACCGCCCGGGCGGACTCGTACAAGATTGAGTCCTTCAAACAAGCTCCGCCCGCGGCGCTTTCGGCACCGGTCCGAGAGTCGCTACGTGAGGACGGTTACATGGTTGTGGACGACCAGGGAAAAACCTACGCTGAGATCTGGCTGCGTAAGGTCGTTTCGGCGTCCGAAAAGCCGGCAGGCCCCAAGGGTGCGGTCCAGTTTCCCTTTCTTGCCGAGGGAGAGCTTCTCGGTGCCCTCCGGTTTCCCGGAGAAGGGCACGACTATCGCGACCAGACGATACCGAAGGGTGTTTATACGATTCGCTATGGTCTTCAGCCCGTGAACGGCGACCACCTCGGTGTGAGCGTCTATCGTGATTACATCTTGCTCCTTCCCGGAGCGAAAGATCAGGCGATTGCCAACATCCCCGTGAAGCCGCTTCAGGAACGAAGCGCCGAGTCCGCGGGTACGAGTCACCCGGCAATCTTGATGCTCGTCGCGCCGGCGGCGGGAACGGGTCCCGCACCCTCAATGTCACGCGATGAAGAGAAAAACACCTGGGGCGCGATCATTCCGCTCAATCTGGACGTGAAAGGGGGCGAGAGTCCCTCGCTGTTCAACGTGCAACTCATTGTCATCGGCGCGGCGGCGGCGTGAGGGAGACTCTGAAGACCCGAGACGCGGCGGGCCTGGCGTCCCCATTGGGTAGGCGCCGCCGGCCTAAGTTCGCCCGGGGCAAAGAGATTGGTGGGTGAATCTTTCCCTGCGAATTCACTCCGCCCCCCATCCATTGAGCGTGGTTGATCCACTCGCTTCTCCATTTTCCGAACGCCTTGAGGCCCCTCGTCGTCGCATGCCACTTCCTTTGCTGTTCGCGTTGATCCTCGCGTTCGGGTTCGACTCTTCCGATCGTCCTAACACGATGCTTGCGCCGATGCCGTGGAGGGAAGCCTGTCAGCGTGCCGGCGAGGCGGCTCTTGGGATTCTCTTCGTCGCGGCCTTCGCCTTCACTCTGGGTAAGATCGTTTCCTGGAGGGTCGCGCGGCAGGGTCGCGCGACCCCATTGGTCCGACGCGCCTTCGCTTTGGGAGTGCGCGCGTCGGACCTTCTCAGCGTTCTGGTTTTCGGTTGGATCATTCATGAACTCGACTGGCCGCGCGTGGTTCGATCCGGGTTTAAATTGGGCGACCCGCCGTTGCTCGACGATGCTCTGATTCTGCTACCCTTTTTGCTCGCCCAGTTCGTGGGTTGGTGGGGTGTGTACCAGGCGGAGCGCGTCCTCAGACCTGTTTTCGGGTCAATCGGAATACGACGACATCTCTTGCTCAAGGCTCGAATGTCGCTGGGGATCGTGCTTCCCGTCGCGGCGTTCTATGGCCTTGGCACCGACCTCATCCATCGCGCGTGGCCCTCGACCATCGGCAGCCCCTGGGAGCAACCGGTGAGTCTCGCCGCGATGGGGCTGCTTGTCCTGACACTTGCCCCATTGTTCGTGAGGATCGCCTGGCCCACCCGCACACTTCCCGCCGGTCCGCTCCGCGACCGGCTTGAGCGGGTCGCGACACGATTCGGGTTTCGCTGCACGGATATCCTTGTTTGGGACACCAATCAACTGATTGTGAACGCGGCCGTGACAGGCTCGTTGCCGTGGTTTCGTTATGTGTTGTTGACCGACGCGATGGTGGAAAACCTTGAGCCGCACGAGATCGCGGCGGTCTTCGGCCACGAGGTCGGCCATATCGCCCATCGGCACCTGGCGTATTTCGGATTTTTCCTGGTCGCGAGCCTGGGAGCCTTGGCGATGGCGACGGACGGGGCGCGCCTTGCGATCGGACGCTTTTTACCGGTGTCGCTGACGCTTCCGGCCTGGGTCACCGGAGAATCCACGACCGCGCAGGTGATCCAGGTATCGATGTTCGTGATTCTGGGCGGAGGCTATTTCCTCGGCGTTTTCGGCTTCATCTCGCGCCGATTCGAGCGCCAGGCCGACGTTTACGGCTGCCGAGTGGTCTCATGCGGAAGCGACGATTGCCCACCTCACGCCGACCTTGACGGATGCCCCGGCGTTGCGCCCGGTCGATCGACGATTCCGCTCTGTCCGGTCGGGATACGCATCTTCATCAACTCGCTTGCGAATGTCGCCATCGAGAACGGGATGAGGCCCGAGGCGTGGTCGTGGCGTCACGGAAGCATCACGCATCGGATCGCGTTTCTGGAAACCCTGATCGGACGCCCGGAAGCCGAGCGTGATTTGCAGACCGGCGTGAAAAGATTGCGACGAGGTCTGGCGCTGGTTCTTCTGCTGACATTCGTCGCGCTCGCCGCGGCGACGCGCTAGGGGACGGGCCGGGAATAACTTCCCGGTTTCGCGGAAGCTCATGATGGGTGGCTGGGGTTGAGCCTAGTCTCATGAAGAATAATTGACGAATTTAGAATAAATAGCATGTGTTTCAAAAAACATGAAGCGATTTCCTTTTCACTTCTTTTGATCACAGGCCTGAAAGGAACGTGTACCGTGCTTCGTCAAACCGTTGCCGCGTTTATTTTCTGCGCTCTGCTGGCAAAGCACTCTTGGTGCCAGACGGCACCTACCTCCGATGTTCCCGCGAAATATCGGGCCGGATCTCTTGGGATTGGTTTCGATCCCAAACCTGTTTACCCGATCGAGTTGCTTCTGAATCCTCACATTCAAAAGGAATTCATGCTGACGGATCTTCAACGCAAACGGCTTGAAGATCTCGAGAAGAGACTCGTTGACCAGAAAAAGCGCCTTACCCAAGAATTTCAAGTACAAAAAATGAACCTTGGGGATTCGCCGGATGCGGAGGCATTGCAAGAACTCATGTTACAAACCTCCTCGCGCATGAAGGATGCGGCTAATGAATCTTTCAATGCGAGAGTCAACGTCTTACAAGCGAAGCAACGCAAGCGGCTGGAGGAAATCCAAATTCAAGCTGAAGGCATCCTTGCTTTTTCCCGACCGGAGTTCCTGGCACGCCTGAACCTGAGTGCAGATCAGATCGATTTGATCCAGCCGATTGTTGAAAATGGTCTCAACGAGACTAGAAGAGCTTCACGCGTTCGGGTTGATAACATTGATTTGACGAAGGAAGCGCCTCCGCCTCAAGGTGTCAATCCTCATTTGGCACTGACAAAAAAATACAAGGAAAACGTGCTCTCATCGAGAAACGCCACAGTGAAGGCTCGTGATGAGTCGCTTCAGAGGATCGTCAAGATCATGACCAAGGGTCAACGTGCTCGTTATCAGAATCTGGTTGGACAACCGTTTGACTTCGTAAAGCTCCGCGAGGCTGAATCCGCGCAAGAGACCGCAGCTGAATCTGCGAAACAGGCTGAGGAAAAAATCTCGAAGGAACCGGCCTCTCCATCAAAAACGAAGTGAAAAACGAGAGGACAGGTTTCGGCTTGGCAATCTTGAGCCGCTTCTCGGATTGCTTGATGGGCTCGGCTGCTGGGATGTGTTACATAACCGCGAGCCCTTCGACCGCTTCACATCCCGACTTGAGGAAATCTCGGGCGCTGACCTTTGAGCCTCACGCCGGGTGTGGTATAGTCCTTGACGATCCGCTGAAGTGAATCAGCCGAGTCTCGCGACAAGGAGGTCGTCGCCATGCCCCAGTGGCCTATCCGCATCAAGCTGATGATCGGTTTGAGCTTGGTGGTGGGAATGATGCTCACGCTGATGGGCGGGTCGATGTTCGGCCTCCACGCCTTTCATGCCAGCAACCTGACCCTCGTCGATCAACTCCGCGAACTCGGCGCGTCGAAAGACCTGGTTGAGGTCGTTGTGCGCCTCCAGACCCCGACCGCAGGCAGTTTTGAAGCGAACCGGGCGCTGGAGGTTCAGGTTAAGGATGCCCAAATAGCTCTGGTGAATTACCACCACGAACTCAAAAAGAATACAACGCGAGGCAACCGGGCTGATGATGGCCGCGACGAATTGAGCCTGGCATTCAAGATCGATCACGACCTGACCGAAATTCTCTCCGAATTGAATCAAGCAGAGACGATTCAGCCCGTCTTGCCCGGGACGGCAGTCTATTTGAGCCGTCACCCGGAAGTGCTCAACGACGCGGACGAGGGGGTCGGTCGCGGAGTCGGGCTGAGTGCCCGGATCGAGCGTCTGAATCGTCGCGCCATGGAGCTTCCCGCGATCCTACACCGCGACTTTTACGGCGTGCTCGTCAAGTCGCAGCGCCAGTATCAGATGAGCCGCGTGATCGTCTGGGTGTCGGCCTTCGCCGTGCTGGCCATGCTGGTCGGGCTTGCCGCGCTCTTCCATCGCTGGGTGCTCTATCCCGTGCGATTGTTGCAGCGCGGCGTGCGTCGCGTGGCTCGGGGTGCTTTCGATTACAAGATCGACCTGTCCACCGGCGACGAGATGCAGGCGCTCGCGGAAGCGTTCAATGACATGACTTCTCGCTTGAGCGTGACCTATCACGACCTCGAA
>JAYVYS010000377.1:0-4107 GCA_043784005.1 Isosphaeraceae bacterium | reverse complement strand
GAGAGGTTGTTTCGAGCCGCATTCTCGATCGCGCGGAGGCTGTTCGAGAGGTCGCGCGTACAACCGGTTGGGGCCTGCATGGCTCTTGCCTTCGCGAGGACCTCTCCGGGATTGTCGCGCTCGGGAAGGCTGGTGTGGATCCGAATCTCGTGGTCAGGCAGTTCCGCGCGAGGGGAATCGCCGCGGCTTGCCGACGAGGTCGGTTGCGTCTGAGCCCGCATCTTTACAACAACAGTGATGATCTTGATAGGCTGAAGGAAGCACTTCTTCGAGAGCACTAGGCTGCGTGGAAATGTGTCTCGGCTCGGTCTACGGCCGCTCCTCTTTCACGGTGAAGCTCGCCAATGCCACACCCGCACGCTGACCCTGCTCGCACGGCTGTCTTCACCGGCACCTTCGACCCGCTGACTCTGGGCCACCTGGATGTGATCGGGCGGGGGTTACAGTTGTTCGATCACGTGGTGGTGGCCATCGGGATCAATCCGAATAAGACGGCACTGTTCGGAATCGAGCAGCGGGTCGAGTTGGTTCGAAGGGTTGTTTCGCCATTTTCGAATGTGACGGTTGAGTCGTTCGAGGAGCTGACAGTCCAGTTTGTGCGGCGGATTGGGGCGAGGGTGATTCTGCGCGGACTCAGAACTCTTTCCGACATGGAATACGAATTTGGTATGACTTTAACGAATCAGCGGCTCGACCCCTCGATCGAGACAGTGTTTCTAATGGCAGACGGCGAATATTCTCACATCTCAAGTACGTTGATCAAGCAGATCGCAAGATTTGGCGGCGCTGGGGCTTTGAGCCGGTTCGTGCCCGGTGAGTTGATTGAACCGATCATGGAAAGGATTCAGGCTCTGGCCACTGATTCGAGCGAGTGAAGTGAGCTTCTCGCGGCAAGGCGAGCGCCGAGAGAGTGGCTCGTCAGCGCCATTTACGAGGGATGATCAGGTCGCGCGACCAACGTTTGACGCTGAGGCCGGCTCCGTGGAGGAGTTGTCGAAGGAGGTTGAAGGCGCTCGAGGCGCGGTCGGAACTCGAATAGCTGACCCATCCCGAGAAATGGCCGTCGAGAATGGAGGCGCTCGACGAATCGGTCCGAGACTGGACGCAGAGCAAGTCGAAGACTTCTTGGAGTTCCACGCGGATCTTCTCGGCATTTTCGAAGCTGCTGGGCGGCACTCTTGCGTCCGGGTCGGGCCAGGTAATGTTCAGGCTACAGCTCAAGAATCGGTTTTCACTGCTTCGGTCGGTGATCAGCCAGATCTGATCCGCCTCGTAGAGGACCGTCATCTTCTCGACGTCGACCACGCGGGAAGGGTCAGAGGCCGGTTCTTCGAAACCAGGCCGAACCCACTCGGTTCCGTCGGAAGTCTGTTTCGGGCGGCCCCGCAGAGGCGATTCGTTGCCAGAGTCTTCAGGGGTCGTAAAGGCCGCGCCAGAGGAGGGCTGGCAAGGCTCGGGAGAATGGTAGGAGCTGTTGAATTCACGATGCGTCGCTCGAACGACTCGGGTGGTACACATCACCTCGTACGCCTGGACGAGGATTCGAAACGCCCACTCTTCTCCGCCAGTGTCGGGATGATATTTCTTTGACTTGGCTCGGTAGGCATCACGGATTTCTTGAATCGAGGCTTCGCGAGAGACTCCCAGGATGTCGGACGGATCGATTGAGAGGCTCAGATGGTCGGTCAAAAGGATGACTCCGTTCGCGAGGGACGTCGAGAGGGGCGAGTTGCGGAGCCGAGGAGCAACGATCTCATCATTTTAACTCTAGACAGGGTCTTTCGATGGCCAAGACGAAAGAGAATCTTTTCAACATTTAACGGGATATTCGCTCGCCACTCTGGTTGTGGTCACTCGGACTCGGCGGGATGGCGGCCGTTCGCGGCGGTAAGGCGGCTCCTCAGGTAAGAGGCGCGAGCGATATTCCGCTCTTCGACGCCGAGCTCGTTGCCTTGCAGCTTTTGAAGATAGGCAGGCTGGGTCTGGATGAACAACTCATTGACCGTGGCGATCGCCAGGTCGTCGATCAGGCCGAGGTTGATACCCATTCGAACGCTGGAGAGGAGGAGCATTGTTTCCTCGCTCGAGATGGTATGGGCCGTTTTTAGTACGCCGTAGGCGCGGCTGACCTGGTCGTGGAGATGCTGACGGCGTTCGTTCATCAAGGCTTGGCGGGCCGTGCGTTCGTATTGAATGACTTGAGGCACCACGTCGGTGAGGATGCGGATCAGCTCCAGTTCGCTCTTACCCAAGGTCTGTTGGTTGGAGATCTGATAGAAATCACCGAATGCTTGAGTGCCTTCGCCGTAGAGGCCGCGAACGGCGAGATTGATTTTTTGAAGGGCTCGGAAGACCTTATCAATCTGCTTGGTCTGGACCAAAGCGGGGAGGTGGAGCATGACTCCGACCCTGATTCCGGTGCCCACATTCGTAGGGCAGGCTGTAAGGTAGCCAAGTTGGGGGCTATAGGCGTAGGCGAGTTGGTCCTCCATTTGGTCATCGAGTTTGTTGATATGCTCCCAGACGTCGTGTAGGGAGAGGCCGGAAAGCATCACCTGGATTCGGAGATGATCTTCCTCGTTGATCATGACAGCCTGATTTTCGAGGTGGCCGATGGCGACGCCGCGCGGACCCTCTCCGGCGGCGAGCTCGCGCGAGATGAGCTGGCGCTCGACCAGGAACTGGCGGTCGAGGGTGGTCATGCCGTTGACCTCAAAATAACTGAGGTCGATTGCACCGCGATCGATCGCTTGACGGACGTTTCCCTCGATTTCCGCCTTTTCGCCGCGACTTGCTCGATTCGTGAACGGAAAATCGGCGAGGTTTCGCGCGAGGCGGATCCGAGAGCACATCACGATATCGCTCTCTGGACCGGTGCCGCGGAGCCATTCGCCTGAGGATTGGGTCAAGTCATCGAGTGTCATTCGTCGGCGTCCTTGAGGCGAAGCTGGTCACGGAGCCTTGCCGCCTCTTCGTAATCCTCGCAGGCGACGGCGTCGCGGAGTCGAGTACGAAGGCGAAGGCGATCAACGGCGGTGGGGCGATTCCTGGCAACCTTTCCCACGTGTCGGGTCGCTCCATGCGCCCGGTTCATCAAAGGGAGCAAGCCACGTGAGAAGACGTTATAGTCGTTCGGGCAACCAAGACGACCGCGGGCGCGGTATTCCATAAATTTCAGGCCGCAGTCGGGACAAGTCAAGCCCGCGAGTTCACCGACAAGCTCGCCGACGTGAGCGACGATGAGGTCTTCGACGACGGAATCGAAAGCCGGAGATGGAGGGGGTTCGGCGGGAAGCACACCCGACTTTCGCGCACAACTCGCGCAGAGATGGATTTCACGACGATGGCCCTCGACCGTCTCGGTCAGGTGGACCGAGGCCTCGTCCTGGCAACGCTGGCATGTCATGGGCGGATCGTCCGTCGGGGTGCCGTCCGGGCACTCACCGACCCTGCTGCTCGTGTTCGATCGACTTGATTTTATCTCTCACGCCCGCGGCCGCCTCATAATTTTCGGCCGCAACTGCCCGCTTCAAATCATTCCGGAGCTGGATCAAGGTTGTCTGCTGCTGACTGTTACGGGGAGCCCGCTTGGGTACCTTACCCGAGTGCCGGGTCTCATCGTGAATATTTTCAAGCAAGGGCATAAGTTCGTCGCGAAAGACTTCGTAATCGTAAGGGCATCCCAAACGTCCCGAGTTGCGAAACTGCAAGAAGGTCGTATTG
Organism: Isosphaeraceae bacterium; assembly: GCA_043784005.1. GTDB lineage: Bacteria > Planctomycetota > Planctomycetia > Isosphaerales > Isosphaeraceae > JAYUFP01. The sequence continues at coordinate 384 of JAYVYS010000377.1, read as the reverse complement.
CAGATGGGGCACGCTTGCTTGTCGGCCGGGGAAGGTTCACGAATCGCTCCGGTTTCGGCCAGCTTTTTGGCCAGTTCCCCGATCGCGGTCGATTCCTGAGATTCTTCCGCGGGCGTCAGATGTTGACGAGCGTGCTCGTCGCAAAAGTGATACTCTCGCGGCTTACCGCGCTCAATGTCGGTAATATGAAATGTAGCCGGTTTCGCACATTTTTGACACTTCATAAAACGTCTCCGCCAGGCAGAAGATCATTGACTGGCGTCGGCTCCGCCAGAATCCACCGGCGCCTCGAGACGTCGCCGCCGCTCGACTGAGGCAGAGAAAAGAGCTCATGGCAACCACAATGCCTATTGTAATGGCCGCCCCCGGAGTGTCAAGCAAGCG
>JAYVYS010000376.1:0-5005 GCA_043784005.1 Isosphaeraceae bacterium | reverse complement strand
TCGGGACTGGTTCGACCCCGTGGCGACGGTGAGGGAGCGATCAAGATTTCACTGGCCGGGCAGTCGATCTCGGTCCCGTTGCTCGTCGCGGGCACATCGACGATACCCAAGGTTGATTTCATCCACGATGTCGCTCCGGTCCTCTCGAAACTTGGCTGCAACGCCGGGACCTGTCACGGCTCGGCTCAAGGGAAAAACGGTTTCAAGCTCAGCCTTCGCGGTTACGACCCTCTCTTTGACGAAAGAGCCTTGACCGATGACCACGCCTCACGCCGGGTGAATCTCGCGTCGCCCGACGACTCGCTCATGTTATTGAAGCCCACGGGCTCCGTTCCGCACGTCGGAGGCGTCGTCATCGCTCCGGGAGAGCCGGCGTATCAATTGATCCGAAACTGGATCGCCTCGGGGGCGAAGCTCGACACGACGACCCCGAAGGTCGCCAAGATCGACGTGTTCCCGGTCAATCCCGTGGTCGAACGCATCGGGATGAAACAGCAGCTTCGCGTGGTCGCCACCTATCCCGATGGCGAGACCCGCGACGTGACCCGCGAGGCGTTCCTCGATAGCGGAAACGGCGAGGTCAGTACCGCCAACCGAGTGGGCCTGATCACGGCCTTGCGTCGTGGAGAGGCTCCCATTCTGGTTCGCTTCGAGGGGAATTACGCGGCGACGACTCTGACCGTGATGGGTGATCGATCGGGCTTCGTCTGGGAGCAACCGCCCGCCTTTAACAAGCTCGACGAGCTTGCGGCCGCGAAATGGAAGCGGCTCAAGATCAAGCCCTCGGAACCTTGCACAGACGCGGAATTCCTTCGAAGAGTCTATCTCGACCTGACCGGTCTGCCGCCGACCCTTGATGACGTTCTCGCTTTTCAGGGAGACACGAAAGAGAGCTGTGTCAAACGCGAAGCGGTGATTGATAAACTGATCGGCAGTCCCGAATTCATTGACTTCTGGACGAACAAATGGGCCGACCTGCTTCAAGTGAACCGCAAGTTTCTTGAAGTGGAAGGTGCGGTCGGGTTCCGCAACTGGATTCGCCAGCAGGTTGCAGGCAACGTGCCTTATGATCAATTCGCGAGAGCCATTTTGACGGCCTCGGGCTCGAATAAAGACAACCCCGCAGCATCCTATTTCAAGATCCTTCGCGACCCCGCGAACACGATGGAGAATACGACGCAGCTCTTCCTGGCGGTCAGGTTCAATTGCAACAAGTGCCACGACCATCCGTTTGAGCGCTGGACCCAGGATCAGTATTATCAAACCTCCGCATTCTTCGCACAGGTGGACCTCAAGGAAGACCCTGCGAGCGGTGGTCGGAAGATCGGCGGCACAGCCGTGGAAGGGGCGAAACCGCTCTATGAATCGGTTTCCGACAAGTCGGAAGGCGAAATCAAACACGAGCGGACTGGCCAGCTCACGCCTCCCAAATTTCCATATCAATGTAATTTCAAGTCTCCGGACAAAGCCAGCAGGCGGGTCGAGCTGGCCTCATGGCTGACCTCGGCCGACAACCCTTATTTCGCCAAGAGCTACGTCAACAGACTTTGGGGATATCTCCTGGGCATCGGGATCATCGAGCCGATCGACGACATTCGCGCGGGGAACCCGGCAACCAATCCCGAGCTACTCGATTACCTCTCCTCCGAGTTTGTGAAGTCGGGCTTCAACGTCCGACACATGTTGAGGCTGATCACGACCTCGCGAACCTATCAGCTCTCGGTGGCACCCAACAAGTGGAACACGGACGACAAGACGAATTACTCGCACGCCCTGGCGCGTCGCTTGCCGGCGGAGGTCTTGCTCGATGCGGTTTATCGTGTGACGGGTTCGCAATCGAAGTTCCCCGGAGTTCCCCCGGGAACCCGGGCCGCGGCGCTGCCGGATTCCGGGGTCGAGCTGCCGAGCGGCTTCTTGACCACCTTCGGTCGACCGGCCCGGGAAAGCGCCTGTGAGTGCGAGCGAACCAGCGGGTTGCAGCTTGGCCCCGTGATGGCCCTCGTGAGCGGGCCGACGCTCGCGGACGCGATCGCCGATCCCAATAGCGAGATCGCCAAGCTTGTCGCTCGTGAGAGTGATGATGTCAAACTCATCGGTGAACTCTTCATGCGGATTATGAACCGGCCCGCGACGCCCGAAGAGATCAACGCATGCCGTCAGGACGTCGAGACCATTGACTCCGACCACATCAAGCTCGCCGGGGAAATGGGGCGTCTGGAAACGGATTTCGCGCTGCTCCGTCCTAAGCTTGAACGCGATCACGCGACCGCGTTGACCAACGCACAGTCTGCGCTTGCAAAATACGAATCCGAGGCCGGACCGAAACGCCAGGCATTTGAAAAGGAAAAAAACGATAAGATCGCCAAGGCCGAAGCCGATTTCAAGCTCTACGAGGCAACTCTCCCCGCGAAAATCGCCGACTGGGAAAAAGCCCAATCGACGGCCGTCCGCTGGCTTCCCGTCGATTCTTCATCAATGAAAGCCGGGAATGGAGCGACACTCGCGAAAGAGGCCGACGGTACCATCGTGGCGAGTGGCAATGATACACCGGGATTCATCACGATCCAGGCGGATACCGACCTGACCGAGATCACGGGCGTTCGCCTTGAGATGCTAAACGACTCGCGGTTTCCCAAGGGTGGACCGGGACGGGCCAACGACGGCAATTTCGTGATCAACGAGTTCGAACTGACTGCCGCACCCAAGGCCGACCCTAAAAAGGGCAAGACCATCGGCCTTGTGAACCCGCTCGCCGACTTCTCGCAGAATGACTTCGACATCAAGAACATCGTTGATAAGGACGTGACGAAAACGAAAGGTTGGGCGATCTCGCCCTCCTTCGGCGTGACGCATTGGGCGACTTTTGAAACGTCCGAGCCCGTCGGAACCACCGGCGGTACGACTCTCTCATTCACGTTGCGACACCAATTCGGTAAAGGGTTCATGCCCGGCCGATTCCGGATCTCGGTGACCCGCGTCGCCAAACCGATCGGGTTGAGCTTGCCCGAGGATTATCGCGCAATCATCGCTCTTGCCCCCGAGTTGCGAACCCAGCCTCAGCGCGACGCCTTGCTGTTTCACTTTCGGGGTGTCGACGCCGACTGGCTCAAAAAGGCCGGCGAAGTCTTCACAGTGAAGGCGATGGCGATTCCCGCCGATCCTCAGTTGCAACTGCTTCGTGAGGCCGTCGCTCAGGCGAGCAAGCCGGTCCCGATCGACCCCCGTCTCGCACAGCTTCGCCAGGATGTCGAGATGAGCATCAAACAAGCCGCGGTGAGACGACTTACCGCCGCGCAGGATGTCGCTTGGGCTTTGATAAACAGCCCGGCCTTTCTTTTCAATCACTAATGATCAATGAGAGATGACTAATCATTCAAAAACCTAGTCATGCGTCATCGATCATTTCTATCCGACCTTCACCGTCTTTTGCCAACGGAGCTTCGCGATGCTGATCATTCCCGGACAATCCGGTAAAGACCTCTGCGACTCGCATCTTGGTGTCACGCGACGCGACCTGTTGCGAGTGGGGGGCTCTGGAATGCTCGGTCTGAGCCTGGGCTCGCTCTTGCAACTCCAGGCCCAGGGTGCCGAGGCCGAGGCGGACGTTTCCAGCGGCGGCGTCCGCAGACCGGGCTGGGGACGCGCCAAAAGCATCATCATGGTTTACCTTCAGGGTGGACCCAGCCACCTCGACCTCTGGGACCCCAAAGACGGCGTGCCCGACAATGTGAAAAGCGCTTTCAAGGCCATCGATACCAAGACGCCCGGTACGAAAGTGACCGAACTTCTTCCCAAACTCTCGCAAATCACGGATAAATTCACGTTCATCCGCTCGATGAGCTACACCCCCAACGGCCTCTTCAACCACACCGCGGCGATCTACCAGATGATGACGGGTTACACGACCGACAAGGTCAGCCCGTCGGGACAGCTTGAACCTCCGAGTCCCAAGGATTTTCCGAATTTCGGCTCGAACTTGATCCGGCTCAAGCCGGTCACGCAACCGATGCTGCCGTTCGTGCAGCTTCCGCGTCCGCTGCAAGAGTCGAACGTCGTCGGCAAAGGGGGCACAGCGGGGTTCCTCGGGAAAGCGTACGACCCGTACACGCTTTATCCCGATGGCGACGACATGGATATGACCAAGATGAATCGGATTAAGGTCGACGACCTCCAACTTCGTCCCGAAGTCTTCTCGATGCGGCTCGAACGCCGGGCAAAGCTCCGTGACGCGATTAACGCGGGGATGCCCGTGATGGATAAGGCGGTCTCTGAATACAACCTCAACGAATATTATCAACGTGCCCTCAGCTTGATTGTCTCCGGCCGAGCGCGCGAGGCGTTCAACCTCGAACGTGAACAGGTTGCGACCCGCGATATGTACGGCCGCAACACATTCGGCCAGAGCTGTCTGCTGGCCAGGCGTTTGGTCGAAGCCGGCACACGCGTCGTTGAGGTGATTTGGCCCAAGGTCGCGAACTCCGACAATCACTCTTGGGACGTTCACGTCGGCCTCAACGAACGGATGAAGAACCAGTCCGCTCCGATGCTCGACCAGGGGCTCACCGCCCTGCTCAGCGACCTTGATCAGCGCGGAATGCTCGAAGATACACTGGTGGTCGCCGTCGGCGAGTTCGGCCGCAGCCCGCAGAAAGGCGTCAGCACCTCGGGAAACGGCAACGACGCCAATGGCCGCGATCACTGGCCCTATTGCTACACCGCGGTCCTCGCGGGTGCCGGGATCAAGCGCGGGGCCGTCTACGGCAAGTCCGACAAAACGGGCTCGGCCCCGGTTGAAAACCCCGTCCATCCCGGCGAGTTGCTGGCGACGATCTACCACGCCTTCGGCATCGACCCCGCCACGATCGTGTATAATCACCTGAATCAACCTCGCGAACTCGTCAAGGCCGAGGCCGTCACACGCCTCTTTGCCTGAGTGTTCCGCTGGGTTAAACTCAAAATCATCGCGGCCGAAGAGGCCCGACCGGCAAGCGATGCCGGTCGGGCT
>JAYVYS010000375.1:0-6312 GCA_043784005.1 Isosphaeraceae bacterium | reverse complement strand
TTGCATTTTTTGCAGCGCGCTGGCTAGCGCTTCCGGATCGTTGCTGATTTCCGCGCCGCCGCGATCAGCCTCGAATTCGCGCGCGCGCGAAATCGCCATCTGAATCAGCATGGCACCGATGGGCGCAAGAATCATAATCAGCACCGGCCACGTTTCATATCACGGATATCGAGAAGGGGAAGCCTCGCGAGTACCATTACTGTGACGAACATGCGAGACAGCACCTTACCCCTTCGGACGAGGCGATCGATTTGTCGCCCTCTCCCATGGGCGAGATTGCCAAAAAGCTTGCGAGTGGTTCAGGATTGTCGCGCGAGCCGTCTCCGGCCGACAAGCAGGTATGTCCGAGTTGTAACATCTCCTTCCTGGAGTTTCGAAACTCGGGACGGCTGGGTTGCCCGTACGATTATGAGGTCTTTCGCGACGAGTTGATGCCTTTGCTTGAGAATATTCACGACGAGACGCGGCATTCGGGCAAAGTTCCCAAGCGCGCTCCACGAAATAGCCAGAAACAGACCGAGCTGATCCAACTTCGGAACGATTTGAAGCGTGCCGTCGCCGCCGAGGATTACGAGACAGCCGCCCGTGTGCGCGACCGGATCAAGTCGATCGAACTCGAACAGCAGGGGCGGTGATCGCTTGCTAGCCGCCTCCCAAACGGTCGTCCTCCCATGACTTGCCAACGCTGTGATCATGATGCCACGGTCCACCTGACCGAGACCGTGAATGGTCGCCGTCGCGAGCTGCACCTGTGCTCTAAGTGCGCCCGTAAAGCGGGTGTCCTGCCGGATGGGGGAGAGGCCAGCGCCGGAGAACTTCCCCTGGACAAAGTCGTGCAGGGACTGATCCGGACGCATGTCGGAGAGCTTGTCGGGGAATTGGCTGGCTTGACTTGTCCGGACTGCGGCCTGAAATTTATGGAATATCGGGCGAGCGGTCGTCTGGGATGTCCGAACGACTACTTAGTTTTCAGTCGAGGTCTGCTACCGTTGCTGAACCGAGCGCACGGGGCGACTCGTCATGTAGGCAAAGTGGCGCGAACGCGGCCGGGAACGACCGATCGCCTTCGAGTCCGCGCGCGGCTGCGTGTCGCCGTGGCGCGGGAAGATTATGAAGAGGCGGCACAGCTCCGCGACCTGCTCCGCCTCAAGGACGCCGATTCATGAACCTGGATGACTTGACCCGCAGCTCTGGCGAATGGCTCCGAGGGACCGGACCCGAGAGTGATATCGTGATGTGCTCGCGAATCCGCCTGGCGCGGAACCTCGCCGATTTTCCGTTCTCGAACCGCGCAAGCCGGGGCGAGAAAACGCAGATCGAGGAAAACGTCAAGTCGGCAATCGATCGCTCGGGACTCGATCTTTCGTATCTCGACGTCAACATCATGAACGCGATGGACAGGCGCTTTCTGGTCGAGCGCCAGCTCATCTCCCGAGAGCTGGAGGCCGGCGAAGGCCCCCGAGGCGTCGCGGTCGGTCCGCAAGAAAATGTCGCGATCATGGTCAATGAAGAGGACCATCTTCGCATTCAAGTGATGCATTCCGGGCTCTCGCTCCACGACGTCTGGGAGGCGATCAACCGCCTGGATGATCAGCTTGAGGACCTGCTCGCATTCGCGTACAGCCAGCAGCTCGGATACCTGACCGCCTGCCCCACCAACGTAGGGACCGGAATCCGTGTCGGCGTGATGCTTCATCTCCCGGCCTTGGTGCAGACCAAGCACATCGACAAGGTCTTTCGCGCGTTGCAGAAAATCAACCTGGCGGTCCGCGGACTCTATGGCGAGGGGACGCAAGCCTCGGGCGACTTTTACCAGATCTCCAACCAGCAAACCCTGGGCAAGAGCGAGTTGGAGCTGATCCGGATACTCACGGATGTCGTGCCCCAGGTGATTCAGTACGAACGGACCGCCCGACAGGAATTGATGAACGAGCGCAGGCAGCACCTTCATGATCAGGTGAGCCGAGCCTATGGCGTGCTTAAAACCGCACACACGATCTCGAGCGAAGAGACGATGCTCTTGCTTTCCAGCGTCCGGATGGGAATTAACCTAGGCTTGATCGACGACTTGCCGATTTCGACCGTCAACGAACTGTTCATCCAGACACAGCCGGCCTACCTTCAAAAAATCCAAGGGACCGAGCTCGGCGTCGAAGAAAGAAACATGGCGCGTGCCTCGTACTTGAGAAGCCGCCTTGCCCAGGCCAACGGACGACAGCTCGAAACGGAATGACGATGTGACTCGCCTTGGGCTCACCGGCGTAGGGTAGGGGCCGACGCCATCCGGACATTAGGTCGGCCTAAAACCGGCCCTGCATCATCGGGAGCCTCTTGTATTGGCCACACGATTCAGCCCCCAGCTTGACCCCGCGACGGTTCTCGGCGTCGCCCCGACGGCCGCGCTCGAGGAGATCCGCGACGCTTATCGGTCCAAGGCGAAGAAATATCATCCCGACGCGGGTGGGGACGAATGGGCCTTTCAGATCCTCGCCAAGGCCTATGAGCTGATGAGCGTCGCGCGCGTGGTCATGGCCTCCAACCGGGAGGAGATCCGCCCGAGATCGACCAACGCCTCTCCACCACCCCCGCCCCCGCCTCCACCACGTCCCGGCGCGGGAGGGTTTGGCGCGGGCCGGCCGAAAGTGGATCGCACCGAGACGGTTCGCCCTGGCGTGAAAGAAGAGTCGTTTCATCCGACGCGGGTCATCGAGGTGGAAACGATGTCCGTACGCTACGAGGCTGACCATGTCTGGCTGATCACCGAACATGGGTCGGATCAGCGGTTGCTGAGTTGTAGTATGAATATCACCTGGCCGAATGCCGGAATCAAGGAAGCGCCCGACCTCATCCCGCACGCCGACATCATTCTCAAGTCGTTAAGCGAAGTGTTCAACGCCTTGACGACCACGTCGAAGCCTCTCTCCGCGAAGTCTTCGGTTGTGGAGGGCCGGTTCACCGGCTGGCTCAGCTACCCGAACAACGAACTGGCACAGACCGCGTTCAATCAACTTCGTGAGACGCTCCATTCCGCGGGTCTGGTGGTGAACCAGTGGTCGCGCGACCTGATCATTCCGCGACAGTGGAAGTGACCATCGACCAAAAACCGATTCAATGAGCCGATGACGGATGTCACGACGGGCCGGTGATGTCGGGGTCGTACTCGACTTTGACCTCGCCTTTGGGGATCTCGGCCGGGATCGGGTCAGAGAATTCGTTTGGGTGGTCTTCCGAGAGACCTGCCTGCACGGTCCTGGATTTGAAGAGGAGCCCGTCAAGAGAGAGGGGATTCTTGCCCGCGGCCGCGAGCCAGATCACGACTGCGGCCATGCAAAGAGTCGCCGTGTTCACTCCACTGATGGCGTTGCCCGATGAGGCGATGGCCATAAATGCCATGCTGTTCGGATCGCTCGGCAGGCCCGTTGCGATCAGAAGCACCGTCTGAGCCAACGGAAGCGAAAGCATCAAGAAACCCGCGATTGTCGCGGTCCAGGTCGTGAGGAACCCGATGGCCAGCGCCACGCCGATCACGACTTGCAATGGCGCGAGGACTTGCATATAGCTCTCCGCTCCCGCCAGGCCGCCCCCCATACTCGCGCCCATCATCGCGGCCATCGGATTGTAACTGAAGGGCATACCGCGGCCCGTCATCATTCCGGACTTCTGGAAAAGGTAAGTCGTTAGCCCCGTGTTGATAAGACTTATCGCCAGAGCCATCCGGAACATCAGCGAGACAATCTCGGGGGCCGGAAACGGGCGTCTTTGGCGGCGCGTCGAGGCATGATTCACGGTGGGGACTCCCTCAAAGGATGATCCTCGTTCAAAGATTCGAGGCGTCGTCGTCGGCACGCGACGATCTCATCTTTCGCATGATCGGCTCGATCAGTTCCTGAGGGACGAACCGCATCAGCGCGTCGACCCCGCCGAACCTCGCCACTTGCTTGATGAGCGTGCTGGAAACGTGGGAGTATTCGCCATCGGCCATCAGAAATACCGTCTCGATGTTCGGGTCGAGGCGGTGATTCGTCAGCGTCATGCCGAATTCATATTCCATGTCGGAAAGCGTTCGCAGGCCTCGCAAAATGACACGCGCGCCGATCCGTTTCACGAACTGAACCGTCAATTCCTCGAAGGATTCCACCGAAACATTCGGCAATGGGGCGACGATCTTGCGCGCGAGGTCGACCCGTTCGTCGATCGTGAAGAGCGACCTCTTGTTGGGGTTGATGCCGATCGCGACGACAACGTGCTCGAACAGTAACCGACCGCGCCGGATCACGTCGAGGTGACCGAGTGTCAGCGGGTCGAATGTTCCCGTGAAAACCGCCGTCCGGGAAGGGTCTTTGGAGATCGGTCCTTCCAGCATCTTCAGACCTCCGCGAGACTAGAGCCCGGTCAAGGCATCGCGCATCCGCGCGAGGTCGTCGTCATTGTTATAAACATGAGGGCTGAACCGAAGCTTGTCCCGACGGCACGCGGCGGCGACACCGCGCTCCCGCAGGATTTTCACGACAACGTTCGGGTCGACGCCCGGTTTTTCAAGCGCGACGATCCCGGAGAGGTCTTCGGGACGTCTCGAACCGATGATTGACCAACCGGCCGAAACCGCGATCTCTCGGACATGCGCGGCGCGGTCGAGAATGCGTTTCGAGACAATCTCGGGGCCGATTTCGAGGAAGAGGCCAACGCTCGTGCCAAACGTCTGAAGGCCCGGCATATTAAACGAGCCACCTTCCCAGCGCTGGGCGTTCGGCTTGAGTCGAAAATCGATCGCGGCCGAATTGAACGAGCCGACCACGCTGTGAGACCCAACCCCGAGCGGTCGGAGCCTCTCGATCCATTCGCGACGAACGTAAAGGAAGCCGGCCCCCTCGGGACCGAGCAACCACTTGTGGCCGTCGGCGGCGAGGAAATCGATGGGAGTTTTTCCGACGTCGATCGTCAACGGTCCGAGTCCCTGAATCGCGTCGACGAAGAACGCCACACCGCGTGCCCGACAGGCCTCTCCGAGGGCGTCGAGATCGTTACGAAAGCCTGAGGCGAACTCGACGTGGCTGATCGTCAAGACCCGCGTGGAGTGGTCCATGGCCGCGATCAGGTCGTCGATCCAGACCCTGCCCTCACGTGATGGGACCGTCCGGAGCGAAACCCCGCGACTCGCCAGATTCATCCACGGATAGATGTTTGAAGGGTACTCCTCGGCGGCCGTGACGACGCTATCTCCATCGCGCCAGGGGAAGCCCTCGGCGACCAGGCCGATGCCCTGCGTGGTGCTGTTCACGAAGGCGATCTCATCGGGATGAGACTGGATCAGTCGCGCGAGGTTATCGCGATGGGTGGTGAGCTTCGCCTCCCAGTCCAGCCAGTGGATCACGCCGTTTTGTTCCTGGTCGGCGGTCCAGGCGCGAAGCATATCCGCCGATCGCCTGGGAAGCGGAGACACCGCGGCGTGGTCGAAATACGCCCAGCGTTCGGCGACAGGGAACTCTGCCTTTCTCAATGCGTCCCAGTCCAAAATGCGAATCTCCGTCGGGAACAGACGAACGTCGTTAGAAGCGCGATGGCTGCCAGCCTACACCGGAGCCGCTTTTCGGGCCATCCCCAAGCGCACCGATGACTCAACAGCAGAGTAAGAACAATCCAGGTAGGGTGTGTCGAGGGAATTCTTCCATGGTTTCGCTCTGATTTCTCCGAGATCTCGGCTGTCAATCCGCATTCATCCGGAATCGGTGATTGCAGCGATCAGCGTATCAATATCAGATTCTGAGTGCGCCGCGCTCAGGCTGATACGAAGCCGCGCGGTATCTTCAGGAACCGTGGGAGGTCGGATCGCCGGAACGAAGAGCCCATGTTTTCGAAGCCGCGCGGAAAGCGCGACTGTCTTATCAACGTCTCCGAGAATGACCGGAACGATCGGCCCGGCGGAGTGTCCGACGTCAAAGCCGGCGGCGGTTAAGCGTTGCCGCAAGCGTGACCCCAACGCCAGAACATGTTCGCGACGCCAGGGCTCGGCCTCGATGATCGTGAACGCTTCGAGAGCGGCGGCGGCGGCGGCGGCGGGAAGGGATGTCGAGTAGATCTGCGTCCTGGCTTGATTGACAAGCCAGTCGATCAATCGCTTGGAACCCGCGACGAATCCGCCGATCGAGCCGAGTGCTTTTGAAAGTGTGCCCACCCGGACATGAATGCGATCCGCGACACCGCAAGCCGACGCCGCCCCTCGGCCATCCGGCCCGAAACCGCCCGTGCCGTGGGCTTTAGCCAATGCCCTCGCGGGAGTAGATCTGGATAAGAACAACGCCGAGATTGTCATTC
>JAYVYS010000374.1:0-4946 GCA_043784005.1 Isosphaeraceae bacterium | reverse complement strand
TGTACTTTTAATAATTAATTGAATAGATATAATATTTACTATTGACAAAACTAATTTTCATCCTTTAAAACCTCTATCAGGCTTGCTTTTTAGCCGGAGGTTCGAGTTCGTTCGCGCCAGAGGTTCGAGTTCGTTCGCGCCAGAGGTTTAGAGAAAAAGTTGAGGGGCAGTCACAGCGGGATTTGCCCCTGTTCACAATCGGTATGACGGAACGAGCGAATTGGCAATAACAAGGTCGGGTGCGCCTTTACGCCTGCGCTCGACGGGGACAGGCTCCACGACCGTCTCAATGATTTTCATAAGTGTTTTTTATATAAGTACTTACGTTGTTAACGAAGCCCTCTCTACGGCAGGCCCTCCGTCCTTGATACAGTATTTCAACACGCCGTCACCGCGCATCTTCGCCGAAGAGGGAAAGCCGCTATGCGTTACGGATCTCACCTGAATTGCCCAACCTGCGGGGCTACCTATCCGATCGACGCGATCATGAATCTCTGCCCAAGCGACAACCGCCCGTTACAGATCACGATCGACCTCGACCGGCTCAAGGCGGAACAAGGGCGAGACGGTTGGTGGAATCCGGGGCGACGTGATCTCTGGCGTTTCGGCGGGTTATTGCCGCTGGACATCAACGACCCGGCAGACCGTGGCCATATTATCTCGCGAGGCGAGGGGTACACCCCGAGTCTCCCGTACGACACTGCGCTCGCGAAGACCCTCGGCTGTCGGCTTGAGGTGAAAGACGAAGGGAAGCATTACGCCGGGTTCGGCGGAAACCCCACGCTCTCGTTCAAAGACCGTGGGATGGCCATGACCGTTTCCATGGCGAGGGCGCTAGGGTTGGACAAACTCGCGGTCCCGACTCAAGGAAACGCCGGAGACGCGTTGGCGGAGTACGCCGTCGCCGGCAAGATCATGGCGGCGATCGTGATGTCGCCTGAGACCGATCTGCCGGTCCTCGCGCGGGTTGCCGCGTTTGCCAAGCTCTATCCCAACAACGTGACCCTCGAACTCGTCCAGGGCACAATTATTGACTGCGGCAAGCGCGTGCGCGAGCACTATGTCCCGCAAGGCTTTTTCAGCGTCGCGACGTTTCAAGAGCCCGGCTGGCGGACCGAAGGAAAGAAAACCCTCGGGCTGGAAATGGCGGAACCCCAAGGTGACCGCCTGGCCGATCACGTCTGGAAGCTGCCCGACGTCATTGTCTACCCCACCGGAGGCGGGACGGGAGTCGTGGGCATGGCGAAGGCGTTCGACGAGCTTGAATCACTCGGCCTGGTCGGCCCGGACCGGCCTCGGATGATCTGCGTGCAGAGCGTCGCCACGACGCCGATTGTTCGCGCCTTTGACGAGGGTGCCTCCGACATCACTCCGAGACCGCCGGGCGCGACAATTGCCACCGGCTTGAATGTCGCGCAGAACGTCGGCCACGTCAACGTGCTGAAGATCCTTCGCGATACCGGGGGGTGCGCCCTGGCCGTCGATGATGAATCGATCCGGAAAACGATTCGCGAGGAATGGCGCGACCGCCGCTTCGCCTGGTCGCCCGAAGGCGCGGCGACGTTCGCGGCGCTTCCGATGCTCGCCGACCGGGGAATGATCCGAAAAGGAGATAGGGTCATACTGGTCAATACCGCGTCCGCCGAGAAGTACATGCCGACGACACGTGAGCTGTTCGACGGCGGAATGTGAGGAAGTGCCTAGATCCGTGGGGCTTTACGGGTTTTTGCAAGGATTTCTCTGAAATCGACTCGATGGAAAGCGTTGTGGGCGTTTTGGAAACATCCTCACACGTTCTCATCTTGCTTAAACTAGGATCAATTTGAGGCAACAGGGACACGCACCGTCCTGTTGACCGCTCTGCGACCTCAACTTTGACTGGCTGTGGTTGTGAGCGCGTGATCGCCACGTTTCACGAGAACCCAAGATCTTGATCTTTTGGGCGTCGTGCTCAATCGCGCTTTTTTTTCACCTTCCCCCCCTCTACGATTTCCGGAGTACGCATTGACGTATCAAGCGACGGGACGGCGACTTTCCCCGAGACCAAATTTCGGAGGACCACGCAAGTTCAGGCCGCGCCTTGAGGGGATGGAGCGACGTGAACTCATGACGGCAGCCTTGTCTCTCGTCTCGGCCACGGCGCTCGCGGATGGTCGCACCGTGCAGATCGTTTTCCAGTCCCAAGGAGTGACCACCTCGGGCGCACCCGATTGGCTTCCGGGTCACGACCAGGGGATCACCCTCACGACCGATTCCGGGGTCGTGCTGGAAGAGATCGGCTCTTATGTCACCTCGAACGCGACGACCTTGACGTGGACGGCGACTTACCTCGTCGATAACGCCTCGGACGCCGTGACATTTAGCAGGACGGGCCTGACCATCTCCGCCGGACCCGGATTGCTTCAGGACGGCTCGGGTGATTCCACCGCCGCGTTCACATCGTTCTCAGTCACCAACAATTCCCTTGTGGATTCGAATGGATTCACGACCCAGTCGTTCGCGAGAGGGACGGGCGGGGTCAACCTCTACGTCTCCTCTTCGTTTGGAAACGACACCCGAACGTTCTCCCAGGGACAGAACCCCGCGACGCCTTTCAAGACCCTCGCCAAGGCACTCGATCTGGCGTTTCAGAATCAGATGGGGGGAAAAGGGGCGTCTGTGAAGCTGCTTCGCGGCGACACGTTCATGGCGGGGTCCTCAATCAAGACGAGCGGCCAGGACGCGCGGCATCCGTTTGTGATCGAGGATTACTGGTATAATTATGGCGGATTCGCAATCGATCCCGGCACGCGTCCCGACGTGATGATCGATGAACCGAACACCACGGCCTCGGCCGTTTTCAGTACCAGTGGCGGAGGGGGCACCCCGGCGACGGTCGACAACGTGGTGATCCGTCGCATCAAGTTCGAGGCCGTCGACTGGACGGGGAATATTGCCAGCCGATATGGACTGACGTTCTATCGAGGGGGTTCGAACTGGACGATCGACGACTGCGTAATCACCAATTTCGGCACCAATCTGGTTTTTCAAGGGATCGATGGTTCGTTCAAGAACGTCACCTTGCTTCGTGACGTGATCACCGACGCGCGCTACGACAATTCGGTCGTTTCGGGGCACCCGCAAGGGGTCTATCTTGCGAATGTGCAAGGTGCCTTGATCTCTCAGAGCACGTTTGACGACAACGGAAGAGTCTCGGCGGATCGGAGCGGGCGAGACATCTTCGGGCACAACATTTACATTCAGAACGACTGTAGCCCGGCGGTGGTCTGGGGAAATGTGCTACGCGCCGGGGGCTCGCACGGAATCCAGATGCGGTCCGGCGGCGTGCTCGCCTACAACTACTTCAGTCACAACGCGATCGCCGCCTTCATCGACGCGCCCGGCGGAACCCAGTTTAAAAACGTCGTCGAGAAGGCCGAGGATATCTCATCCACACTTCCACGAGGGTTTGGCCTGACGATGAATTCGAGCTACGGGACCAGCGTCTCGCAGTCGATCGAGTTCAACATTCTCGTGAACTTCGCCGGTCATCAAGACCGGGCGATCACCATCGATCAGGTCGGGACCAATGGGATCTCAAACGCGGTCATCCGACACAACACGGCTGTGGGGGCGGGAGGATTCACGTTCAATTCTCCCGACAATACGCCACGCTTTATTAGTGATGTGAACACGTTTAACATTTATGACACAGGCATTTATCACTCTTACGTCGCCCCCGCATTCACAAGCTGGGGGTGGTATCATTCGGACGGGAATGACCTCGCTTCGAGCCTGCCGACATCTCAAACAACCCAACTTGGTGTGCCCGTGATGTCGTTGTCAAGCTGGGGCGCGGCGACCGGAGGGACCGAAGCGAACTCGATCACCGTCAAACCAACGTCCACCGACGGCACATTTGATATCGGCAAGTTTTATGGAGGGGTCGGTGGGACCAATTCCGAAGCCGATTACGTCGCGCTCGCGCGGGGCAGGGGACCGGGTGTCTGGGGCAGGGCGTACGACACTCTGGCGGTCTTCAGCGCCTTCGCCGCCGCCTACACCCCGACGAACCTACCCTCGCCCGGTAGTGGCGCGTACGACTTCTATGGTGCCGCCGATCATCGCACTCCGACATTTTCCCCTCAGGCCCGATCGAAGCCGTCGGACGCTCTGCTTGTCGCCAGCTTAAACGACCTGGTAGGGGACGATTTGCCGAACTGGATCGCGACCCAAACCGCCGCCAAACGCAAAGCCGACGCGATCGCGCGACGATTCCATTGATCGTTGATCCATGAATGATCCGTCGCGGCGTCCGCTTGCACGGTCCCGATCGATCGAGTGCCGAACCTATCTTTTCTGTCAGTCGGCCTCGACGAGCTTCAGGAACCCATCCGGATCGAGGCTGCCGCGCCTGCCGGTGTCCTGATAGCCAACGCGATGAGCGATGAGTGCTTCCACGCGTCCCTCGAGATTCGGGCCGATGGGTGAGCCGGATTCGTCCACCACTCGGACCGCGATTCCAGGCACCGGAAGTCCCCGGGTTCCTTCTTTGTGGCCGATTTGCTTGAAGCCCGGTAAGGTTACGTCGTGAGTGGATGCGGTGAGGAGTCCGAGCGTGGGATGTTCCCAACGGGGTAAGCTCGGGTCAAGCGTCTCCAGCGGGCGAATCGGCAGCGTTCGAAGTTCGTAGGCGCGCACTCCCGCCTCCAAGAGCGCCTGACGAACTTCGAAAGCGGAAACCGGAGCAATCAAGGGGGGTCCATAGGCGATGTTAATTACGCGTCTCCACCCTTCTGGCCATTTCTTGAAAAACCGCCCGTCCGACCTGCTGAAGTTGCTTCCCCAAACATTGTCGATTGCGACCGGACGATGGTCATCAACGCCTCGTAGGTGACCGGCGCTGCGTGACGCCGCGCCTCCAGCGCGGCAAGCGTGCCACGCAACCGGGGGTTGACTGTCTGGAT
>JAYVYS010000373.1:0-3802 GCA_043784005.1 Isosphaeraceae bacterium | reverse complement strand
CAACCCGTGTGTCGTAAGCCACGCCCGGAGCACGGGTTGAGTACAACCCGTGGCACCCTGGTAGGCCCTTCGGATTCGAGGATTCGCTCCACCACCCCGGTATCCCTCATGAGCCTCTCATTTTACCAGCATCCGGCCCCGCCCGCCACGGTGCCCGCATCTGGCGATCGACCCGACCGATTCGCGTTTTCTTAAAAACCCGCGTTGACAATTTCAGCGATCCGGAGAGACTCCCCGCACGGTGAACCTGCGCGGCGAAAGGACGTCGCCGGCTCGTTCGGCCCTCTCCTTGAAACGAGTTCCGTCATGTCACGCTTGCCAAGGATCGGCAGCGGCGGTCCCGTCGCGCGACGTCGGGCGGTGGCGGTCTGGGGCCTGGCCTTCGCATTTCAACTCCTCTTGAGCCCGCACCTTCGCCCGGTCAAGGCCGCTGAGCCCGAACCGATCGACTATCCGCACAAGGTCGTGAAACGTGCTGAATTTGGCACGGGGGCGCGCTCATACTGGCTCTTTGAGCCGGCCGAGCCGTCACCGCTGAAGGCACCCGTCGTTGTGTTGTACCACGGTTGGCTCGCCGTGAATCCCTCCGCTTATGGCGCGTGGGTCACGCATCTGGTGAGGTCGGGACACACCGTCGTCTTTCCGCGTTATCAGGCCGATGCGCTTACCAAGCCCACGGAATTCCTTCCCAACGCCGTCGCCGCCGTGACCGACGCCCTCGACGTCCTCGAAACCGCGCCTCGGCATGTCCGGCCCGACCGGAAACGCTTTGCCCTGGTCGGTCATTCGGCAGGTGGCAACCTCGCGGCGCAAATGGCCGCGGTCGCCGCGACATCGGGGTTGCCCGCGCCCCGCGCGGTCGTTGCGATGATGCCCGGCGAGGTCCAGCCGATGCGCGAGCCCGACCTCTCCAAGATCCCCGCCGACACCCTCTTGATTGTCGCCGTGGCGGAAAACGATCGGATCGTCGGCGACGTCCGCGCTCGGGAGATTTTCACCGAGGCGTCGTCGATCCCGCTTTCGCGGAAGAAGTTTGTCTTCTACCGCACCGACTTGCACGGCATTCCCTGGCTGGTCGCCCATCATTTCGCGCCGACCGCCCACGACGCGACGTTCGATAACGGCGACGGCATGCTCATGACCCTTCAGAAAGCTCAGGCCGAGATCAACGCTCTGGACCGCGCGGGCTTCTGGCGACTCACCGACCTGACCCTCGCCGCCGCCTTCGCCGGGCAGACGCTCGACGAGGCCACCGACTCGGGCGCGCACTTCCGACATCTCGGTTACTGGAGCGACGGCAAGGCCGTGACGCCCCCGGTGGTTGGTGACGACCTTGCCAAGATCCCCCGGATCTTCCCGACGCACGGCATGCGCCTGATCCCCTGGCCCAACGCCGATTTCTTCCGAGCCACCCCCCCTCCCGCGGTTTCGGCCGCGAAGGATCTGGAAAAGACCCGGCGGTAAGCCATTCGTAGCTCTCCTGTCCGACTTTTTGATCGACGTAGACGGATGGGTGCCAACCGGGCGAACTCTGTAAACTATTTATTGATAGCTATTTACGGCAGTAGAAGTAGGGTGGGCATCGCCCACCAAAGTTGCGCCGTCGCGATAAGATTGGTGGGCGATGCCCACCCTACAAAAGCTTCTAATAGGGATCAGCCACGATCGCTTCCCCTCCCGCGGGTGTACTCAATGCCTTGAGCAAGCGCGGATCGATCGTGTTCTTGATGAACTTAACCGAACCGTCAAGCAAGTTGACGTTCGTTCCACCGGGAAACCTGCTGCCGAATCCTCGGGCGGGATCGCGGTTGATTCCGTCGGCCGGATCGCGCCAGTGGCCGGGCTTTCCCCAGGGCTGAAATCCGCCCGCGATTTCGCCCGCCAGGATCGTGTTCGACGCGCCGTCCGTCACATCCGCGAGTTTCAATCCCCGAGTTCCGCCGACGACCCGCACGTTTCCTTCATAATGCGTCAGTGCCAGGCCCGGAATTCGGTCTTCCTGAACTGCAGGGCTGCGAAATATTTCGACTTGTGTGTGGAACAAAGACAGGTTGACAGGGTCGTCCCAGGGTTTCTTGAGGTCCAATGCATTGTAGAGATCGCTTTGGTCTAAATCAGGCAACAGCAACGTCTGCCAGCTATGGAGCAAGGTTCCGTACTCTCCCATCGTTGCCCCAGGAGGCAACGTCCCGTTCGCAGACTCGTAATTAGCCACCGCGAGCGCGATCTGCTTGAGGTTGTTCATCGACTGCATCCGCCTCGCCGCAACACGCACCCCATACCCCGAAATCCACGGTTCGGGCGCGCTAAGCAGCCAGCCCGTCTGGTGAACAACCCCCGTGGCACCGACTCCCGCCATGAACATCAAAACGATTACCCCGACGATCGCGCCGGTCCACTTCCATGGCCAGCGATCGGTTTCCGCCTCCCGGATCGCCGGGTACAGCCACGAAAGAAGCCACTGCGAGCCGACCGTGAAAAGCGTCAGGCAGATCAACCCTGTGGTCAGACCGCTCGGTGTCAGGGTGACTTGCGGCAAGACCCGGTAGAGAAAGAACCCCCAACCCAAAGTGAGGTAAAGCACCACTTCGGCCGGGAAATTCATGACTGGGAACAGACAAAAACCAAAAAACGCACCAAGCACCACCAATATCAGACACCCTTTTCGGCGGTTTCCCATCATCGCGCCTCCGCCTGAAGGCCTTTGCGAAGCTCGTCTACACTCATGACCCGGATCTCGCCGTCCGCGAAAACAACGTATCGCGACGACCCGTATAACCCCGGCTCATACGCGAGGATCGCGCCCACTTCTCCCAGTTTCCGACCCCTGACATAGAGATAGCGCATCTCCGAAGGGTCGGGGAGTTGCCAGGCCTCGGCGGGAATCGCGAGAGTATCGTCGAGTGGAAACGCGCCGTCGCGTGCTCTCGCATAGACCGCCAGCAAGGAATAAAGCCTCTCAATTCTGCCCCGGCGGACGGCGTCGGTGCCGACGGGCGGCAAATCCGCCGGGGAAGTCGGCACCGTCGCGAGCTTGGAGAGATATCCTTCCTTCTTCCAGGCTCCCGGAGTCATCAACTCCCTGGCCCCCGAGATCATTGTCAGAATCAAGGTGAACAGCAGACCCCAGAGCACCATCACCCCGACGGCCTTCTTATAGGAAAGCCGGGGCAAGCGCGGAAAGTCCTTGGTGAGCGCGTTCCAGATGCCTTGAACGCCAAAGGCCGAAAGCAGAAGGACAAGGAGGAAGAAGGAAATCGACTGAAGTCGAAGTCCCACGATATCCGTAAGCATCATCGAAGGCATTCCCGCGGCCGCTTCGCGCGGAGATCCGAGCCAGATCAGCCCGACGAACGCGAGGACGATCGGACCACGTCGCACCATTCGGACTCCGAGAGCGTATCCCTTATCAAGAACGACCTTCCGATTGTAAGAGTCGCGATCGGAGGAAACCATTGGCATCGCCGATTTACCGCGCGACGAATAATCCACGAATATTTTCGACGCTGGAAACGATTGTCTCTCAGGAAGAGTCCTGTTCCTTTCAGTCCGCAAGGTCGTCGCCCGTGGTTCACCTGGCACGACTGAACTTCTTCGTGGTATCGGTTGTGCGATCCGAATTGACGACACGGCTCCGGTCGCGGACAATTGCAGCAGGGTCGGTACGCGGACGTGAGCCCGCATCGTGTCGCGTCCGAGGACAGTAGCTTTCCGATCAGAATCAAACCCGCCGGCAATCCGAAGGCCGAGCGCATTTCGACCGAGGCGTCCTTTCTGATGAAACGAATGTTCGCCGTCGTCG
>JAYVYS010000372.1:0-3102 GCA_043784005.1 Isosphaeraceae bacterium | reverse complement strand
TGGATCTTCCTGATCGCCCCGTCGATGGAACGCCGCTTCCATTGATGTATGCCGAAGAGAAAGAGGGTGAAGAGGACGACCTTGCCATCGTCCCCGACGTGCTCTTTTTCTGCCGTTATCGCTTTTCCTCGTTCGTCATCCCTTGGATTCCTCTCCCCTCTCCATGCCCCGTCCTCTCCTCCGGGGCCGCGCGCAGTCCGCCTTCAGCTTGACCGAAGGGTCTTGACCCTACTGTCGGTCGATGACGTTCCGCTTCCGCGCGACGGTCTCTCCCCATCCCACGCAAGACGTTCGTGCTGGTCAACGCGAATGCGTTCTCGTTCCAACGCGTCCCGCTTTTCCCACCTAATTCCCATGCGTGAGACTTCCCGGTCAATCCCGGCCGGTGTTCGGATTTGAAAGGACGAAGGTCTATCATGGACATGAGCCTGACCGCCCCGCTTGAAAAGCCGCAGAACGGCATCGCGGGGCTCAAAGAATGGCGTTACGACATTGTCGCGGGACTAATGGTCTCGTTGACTTCGCTGCCGTTTTCGCTGGCCATCGCAATCGCCTCGGGAGCGCCTCCGATCGCTGGCTTGATGTCGGCGATCATCGCTGGCCTGATCTTTCCCTTACTGGGGGGGGCGTACGTCACGATCAGCGGTCCCGCCGCGGGGCTGGCACCCGCTCTGTTCGCGACGATGTACGCCCTTGGCCATAAAAATCTGGAGACAGGTTATCCGTTGCTCCTGGCCGTGATTTGCATGGTCGGCGCGATCCAGGTCGTACTCAGTCTTTTGGGCGCGGCCAAGCTGAGCGCGGCCTTTCCGGTGGCGGTCGTCGAGGGGATGCTCGCGTCGATCGGCCTGATCATCATCGCCAAGGAATTGCCCCATTTCGTCGGCCATGACTTCAAGTCGCACGCCTTTTTCGGCATCATTCGCGAAGTTCCCGAGGAATTACGGGTCATGGACCCCAAATCCTTCGGACTCGGGATTATTTGCCTCGTGTTGATGTTCGTGCTTTCGATGGAGAAGGTCCGAAAACGATTGCACATGCCAGCGCCATTGACCGTGGTCGTTGTCGGCATTATTCTCGGCAAAGTTCTGGGGATCGATGCCCATCACATGATCAGCATCCCAGGGAATATCTTGAAACATGGGATCGTCTTTCCCGATTTTCGAGGGCTCTTCGGCGATCCGAGTCTGATCGGCGTCATGATCACAGGTGTACTGACCCTCGTTCTGATCGACGGTGTCGAGTCCCTCGCCACGATCAAGGCGATCGACAAAGTCGACCCCTTCCGCCGCAAGTCCGACCCGGACCGGACGTTGCTGGCCATGGGGATCTCGAACATGTGCTCCAGCCTGGGCGGAGGTCTCACGATCATCCCCGGCGGGGTCAAGAGCAAGCTTTGCATCGTCAGCGGTGGTCGGACGCTCTGGGCGAACTTTTACAATGCCCTGTTCTTGATCGCGTTCCTCTTCATAGGCAAAGACCTGATCAACCTGATCCCCTACAGCGCCCTGGCGGCGATCTTGATCTTCACCGGCTACCGGATGTGCGAGCCGAAGCTCTGGTTTCACATTGCGCACATCGGCCCCGAGCAGCTCCTGATGTATGTCGTGACGATTGCCTTCACGCTCTGGCACGACCTGCTGATCGGGATTTTCGCCGGAATGGTGGTCAAGTTGTTGCTGAACATCATGTTCACTCGTCAGCACATCTGGTCAAGGTTTGGGAAAACGAGCGGTCCGCTTGAGGTGGGGCGTTACGGAATCACACACCTTGCCCAGTTATTCCGCAATCCGGTGGTGAACCGCGAGACCCAGAACGATACGTACGACCTCTATTTCGACCGGCCGCTGGTCTGCTTCAACTCGATCCACCTGAATCGAGAGCTTGAGCGGATTCCGGTCGAAGCGAAGACCGTACGGCTCCACCTTGGCGAGAACGTCGCCATGATCGACCACACCTCACTCGACACACTCTTCCACTTTCGAGATGAGGCGGCCAGCGGCAACGGAATGCATGTGGAGATTGTCGGGCTGGACCAAATGCGGAAACGATCGCATGCAGAGAAGGCGATGCGACTTGCTCCACTTTCGACCTCCGGCGTGACCTTGCCACCAGCACTCTCCACGCTGGGGGCAAACGGCAATGGTAATGGCCATCTGCATGTAGTCTCGACGGAGGATTCGCTCTCGGATGTCCAGTCCGTCGATTGACGCGCGGATCGGAAATTCCATGCCGGGATGGAAGCCGGCATGGATTCCCGTCAGCCCGGCGTCACGCCTCGGACCAATCGCGTTTCGAATCTCGGAGGAGAATTCATCTTCAGTGCCCGACCCCGACCACCGGGGCATGGCTTGAGGTTTCGGGAAGCACGAAGAACGCGACGGCGAGGATGCCGTAGATCATCAGCAACATCGCCCCTTCCAGCCAGTTCGATTCGCCATCCTCGGCGATCATCCTGGCGATTGTGACCCCGAGGATCACCGAGAGGATCTCCATCGTCGAGAAGAGAAGGTCCATCGGTTCCGAACGAAGACAGCTCGCGAACACCAGCACGGGGGCCACGAACAACGAGACCTGCAAAGCCGAGCCAAGCGCGATCCCGACGGCCAGGTCCATCTTGTTCTTGAGCGCGACCATCACCGCCGACGAGTGCTCGGCCGCGTTGCCGACGATCGCCACCACGATCACTCCGAGGAAAACGCGCGTCAGTCCCCATTTCTCGCCGGTTTCTTCGATCGCGCCGGCAAGGACTTCGCTCACGAGTGCGACGAAGACGGTGGCGATGAGCAAGATGGTCGTCGCGCGCCTGACGCTCACCCCACCGACACACTCGCCGCCGTGGTCCTCGTGGTCGTGCGCTTCCCCTTTGGGATTGAAGAGGTCTTTGTGCGTCTTCAGGCTGAAGACCAGTGTCAAAACATAGGCGAGGATCAAGAATCCGCTGACGGCCAGGCTGAGTTTATGTTCGAGGTTGAGAGCGTTTTCTTTTTTGAGCGCCGTCACTTCGGGTAGCGAGTGGAAGATCGCCGGCACGAGCATGCCCATCGCGGCCAAAACCATCATCGTCGCGGCGATCCCGGCGGCGGTCCGGTTGAATTTCTG
>JAYVYS010000371.1:0-8219 GCA_043784005.1 Isosphaeraceae bacterium | reverse complement strand
CTGGCTCGACACCCGCACCGTCTGCGATCCCGCGTGCGGTTCGGGGGCGTTTCTCTCGCGAGCCTATCACTGGTTCGAGGATCGACGGATTCAACTTGTAAACCAATTACACGATATTGATCCTTCCGACCCTCTTTGCGCGGGCCATCCCGATGATTGGCGCGCCCGCTCGGCACAAATCATCCTCAGTAACAATCTCTACGGTGTCGATCTTTCCGGAGAATCGGTCGAGATCGCCCGGCTTTCGCTCTGGATTCGCACAGCCCGGAGGGATCAAAAGCTCACGAATCTTGCTGAGAACGTGGTGCAAGGGAATAGCGTTGTTTCAGATAAAAACGTCGATAAAGATCACTTCTTCGATTGGCAAAAACGATTCCCTCGGGTGTTCGAGAACGGCGGATTCGACGCGGTAATCGGCAACCCCCCTTATGTTCGACAGGAGCATCTTGGAGCGATCAAGGAACACCTGCAAGCGAATTTCCAGAGCTATCACGGCAGGGCCGACTTGTATGTGTATTTTTATGAGCGAGGGCTCGGTATTTTGAAGCCCGGGGGACGCCTCGCTTATGTGGTGACCAACAAATGGATGAAGGCGGGATACGGTGAACCCCTGCGCAGGCTTTTCGCGGACAAATCCTGGGTGGAATCCGTGGTCGATTTCGGCCATGCGAAACAATTCTTCAAGGATATCGACGTGTTTCCCTGTTTTCTCGTCGTGAGGAAACCTAACGACGAGCCCTCGCCAGAAGCAACAAGCGTCTGTGTGATTCCTCGCGAGTCGTTCAGGCTCGACGAACTTCAAGTTTTGGTTCCAAAAAGAATGATTCCCGTCCAACGAACGAGATTTTCCGTTGATCCTTGGCAACTTGAATCGCAAGAAGTTATGCAGTTATTAGATAAGATTCGCCGTGTGGGTGTACCTCTGGTCGACTACGGGGGTGTAAAACCGCTCTACGGATTAAAAACTGGATTCAACAAAGCCTTTCTCATCGATACAGAAACAAAAAACCGCCTCGTAATCGATGATCGGAAGTCAGCCGAGATCCTCAAGCCATACCTACGCGGACAGGACATAAAGCGATGGTCACCTGAATGGGCGGGCCTGTGGATGATTGTCACACCCCGCGGGATCGACATCGATTCCTACCCGGCTATTAAACGCCATTTGAGCGAATTCCGAGAGCAGCTCCAACCAACGCCCGATGATCAGATAGGTGGGGATGGAAACAGCCGAAAATCAGGGACGTATCAATGGTATGAGACACAAGCCTCCGTCGAATATTTGCATCTCTTTGAGAGCCCGAAGCTGGTCTACCAAGATATTACTTGGAAGTCGAACTTTTGTCTGGATACGAGAGGCCTTTTTTCGAATAACACAGTTTACTTTCTGCCAACATCGAACCGTTGGATGCTCGCGGTCCTCAACTCCCCGATTGGATGGTGGTTCGCTTGGCGGGAAGCCCAGCACGGCAAAGATGAAGCTCTTCGATATTTCAACACGTTCGTCGAAAGATTTGCGATCCCTAAGCCTTCTAATGACCAACAAGAGACCTGTGAGCAAGCAGTCAATCAACTCATCGAGTTGACGGAGAAACAGCAGGAAACAGTGGGAAGCATCCTCGACTGGCTCAAAGTCGAATTCGACATCGCCGAGCCCAACACGAAGCTTCAAAATCCGATCGCCCTGGATTCGGATGCGTTCATCAATGAGGTAAAGAAAGTCCGAGGGAAACCGAAAGACCTGACGAGTCCGCAACTGAAAACGCTAAGGGACGAGTACGCCCGCGTGATCGACCCGGCGAGGATGCTGGCGGATGAAGCCCGGGGCTTGGAATTGCGCATTCACGACCTCGTGAACGAAGCCTACGGACTCACCCCCGACGAAGTCCGTCTGATGTGGGACACCGCCCCCCCTCGAATGCCCATCGCTCGCCCTCCGGGGATCTAATAAAGTCTCACGATGGATTCCCGGGTGGAGGTTTTCTTAAGCCACAACGGGGCTGAGTGATCACAACAACACGGAACATATCATGAGCCTATACGTGTTGATCTACAAGGATCGTGTTTCCATCGGGATCAACAATCATAAAGCTAGCCGGGCCAGTCGAGCTTTCGTCTGCTTCTGAAATCAGGTTTACCCCATGATCCTTGAGCTGGCGCTGCAACTCTCGGACGTCCGTGAATTTTCCGAGTCGCTGCGCATCGCTGTTCCAGCCCGGGTTGAAGGTGAGAATGTTCTTATCGAACATGCCTTGAAACAACCCGATCGCATGGTCGCCATTCTTCAGAATCAGCCAATTCTGCGATTGATCTCCTGCGAAAGCCGTAAAACCTAGCTTTTCGTAAAAGAGCTTTGACGTCTCGATATCTTTTACAGCCAAGCTGACAGAGAAAGCTCCCAGTTCCATCATTGCCTCCTAAAGGTTGTGTTCCTGATGCCTGACGACCACGCCGATCGTGGTCCTCAATTTCGCGGTTCGGCGGGCGGATCATGAAAAAATCCCAGCCTCGCAGCGGAGACTTGGGTGCCACGGGTTGTACTCAACCCGTGTGTCGAAAGCCACGTCCGGAGCACGGGTTGAGTACAACCCGTGGCACCCGGGTCGGCCCTTCGGATTCGAGGATTCACTCCACCACCCCGGCCCCATCATGAGCCTTGTTCATTCAGGGAAGCGACCTACTCTTTGTTGCGATGGTAGGTCACGAGATAGAGCTGCGTGCCCGCGAGGCTCTTGAACTCCGTGGGATGTTTCGCGCCGGAAAGGTCGTAACAGATGCGGAGAGTGTCACCTTCGAGTTCGTAGATCGCAGGGTAAGTCTTGCCGTTGTTCGGTCCTGCCGTGCCGGTAATGGTCATGCTCTTGGGCTTGGTGGCGGAATCGAGCGTGTAGGTGCCCCTGTCGGGTTGCCCTCCGACGAACACTTCATATTTACCGTTATCGAGTTTGAGACTGATGCTCTTCAAGACAGCGTCAGTCATGGGCTGTCCGGCCAGTTCGGCCTTGGCTGGCTTCCAATTTCCCTGAACGGCTTTGGCGTCGTCGGGCGGGTCGGCAGCAAACGCATTGAGTGAAGCACCAACAGCGAGGCAGACAGCGAAAAAATATTTCATGATGTGT
This sequence comes from Isosphaeraceae bacterium, assembly GCA_043784005.1. Lineage (GTDB taxonomy): Bacteria > Planctomycetota > Planctomycetia > Isosphaerales > Isosphaeraceae > JAYUFP01. The sequence goes on along the minus strand of JAYVYS010000371.1, from coordinate 5,100 downwards.
GGATTTGCTAAGGGTGATGAATGACATGATGCGAATCTACGTCCAATGATCAGGTTCAGCGGGTCCGCTGCAACCCATGACTAGAGTCTTACAATTGTCAATTCGGTTCCTGACTCCTTTTTTGGCCCGCGAGACACGCGATCGAATCCACGACGCCAGCGAGCGGCTATCAGCCCATCGGGGATGCCGCCTAACGAGCAATTGTTCCGGCGTTATTCCGGCGGGCAATCTTCTGCAGAACCCACGCGCGAATGAGGTCTTCCCGCGAAACGCCTTTGGCTTGGGCCATTTGCTCGACGGCTTCGGCTTCGCGCGATTCGAGAGGCACTTTGATTGCGGTGCCTCGCACGAAAACCGGTTCGGCGACCTCTTCGAGTCCACCTTCAAAATCGGTCAGGTCATGGGTATCCCAGAACTCGGCCAATTCCTGGATGGAGTCGGTCTTCGGCAGTTTCGACTTCTTCATTGGTCCTTCCATTTGCGGTAATGACGCTTCTCGCTCGCCGTCATCTCCCTCGCGGTCACGGGGTACCCATTGCCGTCAGGAAATCGGATGACCACGCAGAAGAGGTAGCGACCCGCGGCGGTTTGTCCCAGGAGATAGTATACCGGATTCTTTCCTTCGGATTTAGCCCGCTGAACCAGGGACTTGCCAAAACAAGCTTCCTCGACCTCTTCCGGCGTGATCCCATGCCGGACGATGTGCTCGATTCGTTCCTCGGGCCAGATGATCTCGTCGATTCTCATGTCCGCAGTCTACACGACCGCAATCCAGTCCGCTGCAGCGCCGGGTTAGGCGATCGACGGCTACTCCGGTTCGCCTCGACCGATGGTTCGATGCCGCCTTCGGCTGTTTATTCCCTCCGTCCCCTTTTTCGTCCCCTAGGCGCGTCGGGTCAGTGGCGCCAATACCAGAGGACCTGTTCCCAACGCACTATGCTTGCAGCCAAGACGACGAGGAGCCAGAGCGAGAGGACCCCGAGAGCGACCTGTGCCGCGAGGCGCCCGCCGCCCTTGCCAAAGCGGACCCCGCCGACCGCGAGGGCGAAAGCGATGCCAGCGTAGACGGAACCACCGATGACTATGTCATTGGACGGGTGGTCGACGCGGGGCGCGAGGAAAGACAAGACTATGAGCGCCAGGGCGAGATACCCCTCGACCGAGCCGATGGAGCCCCGAGCATCAGATGCTTCGTAAGGGGCCGTCTTCATAGGACGCCTCCTCCGCCCCTAACGACAAAGCTCAGCGGACCCGCACCGCCAAGGAAGGTCATGATAGCAGAAAATGCGCCGCGGCGGTGCGGGGTCCGCTGCAGCGCGAGGTTAGGCGTCACGGATCGGCAGAAGTAGGCGATAGCGGCCAGGAAAATGAACTGACACCATTGATCGCCGCAGTCCCCGACCGTGTTATGCACCGGGCTTCGGACACTCTTCCTTAAGTAGCCGGCATGCTTTCAAATCTCCTTGCAGACATCTCCGCCTCAATGCGATGCAATTTTTCCTCTCGGCGATGTCGGCCGGGCTAATATCACTGCCGCCAATTCTCTGGCCGCCAGCGTCGCCAAAGTCGGCGATGATACGTGCGAGCCACTCACCGATGAACGGGTTAACAGGAGACATCAGCACGTGTGAAAGGTTCGAATCTGCGTCTGAGGCCCGTAGCAGGGCGATGAGGACGGTCGCGTACGCCTCCTTCTCTGACGGCTCCCTGAAATGGATTCGAATCAGTGGATGCGAATGGTCGCGGCACGAGCGTTCCCCGAGGACCTCAACATCCTCGACGAACTCGCCGGGGATCTCCGTCCACCCTTCGCAGGAAGTTCCCGGGGCGAAGAGGAATGCGTCGTGGCGGCCCTCTATGGGTTTCGCAAAACCTTCACGGATCAATGGGGGCCATAGAGCCCCTTCGGCGAGCTTTTTGAGGAATTCGCCCGGAGTGAATCTTTTGTTCATGTTGGAATCTTGCACCTCCTTAACAGCAGGTTGAAGCGGGGCGATGAGGTATGCGATATTCCACCTCCGCCGCCGAACAAGAATTCGACAGAATCCATTCCGCCTAAACACCCTGGCCTTTCTGCCAATCAGCCTTTACGATCAAAGTCGCAAAGGGCCGTTTGAAAGCTCAGATCCACATCTTTACTCTCGAAAATTAACACGCCGGTTCGGGTGTAGTCAATCAAAAAAGTGCCTCATGGGCGGGCATTTTCCACCCTTGAATGGGCACACTGTGGGCGATGCCCGCCAGACGACATCGGCGATTCCTTTGCCTGGCAAATTTGCCGCGTATTCCGTTTTCCCGACGGATTGCCAGGACGGCCATGAGCGCGTCCTCGATACTATCCCAAGAAGAGGACTCCGCGATCCGGGTTCCCGAACTCGCGCGTTGACATCGCGACTTGTCGCGAACGAAATGCGAGTGGCTAGGGAAAACGATTCCCGGTCGGCTTCCCACGCGATTCCGGAACGCTTCACCATGCTCTTTGGCAATCTGATCGTCGCGCCGAAGGAACCCAAATCGCGGGACTTGGGCCGTCATGAAACGTATTGGACAATCTCTCGAATGAATCATGACGTTGGTTTGGGAGGCCGACCGCATGAAAAGTCAAACTTTGAGGGCATCTTGGGCTTTTTCGCTGGAGACATGACCTTCCCGAAACGAAGCCGAAGTCAAACTTTGAGGGCATCTTGTGGCCAGAGGACGGGGAGATTTTCAGAGTAGCCCAAATCACGGGAGCGGAACGAACCCGACGGTAGGTAAGCTGTGCGGGCAATCGTCGCGAGTTAACTTCTCGGGATCGATTCCCCTCACAAGCGCCGAAGGAACCCAAACGCGGTGGCGCAAGTGACACCGGCCCGAGGCGAATGCGAGAGGGCATCGCGCGGAACGAACCCATCGGGCCGTTTTGTTCGACCTGGAGCGGAATCGAGCGTTTTGAAAAAGGGGGATGCTAGACCTTCTGAAGCACGAGCAGGATGTCGTATGCCGCGGGCCCGTAAAGGCAACCGAGGTCGAAATCGAACAGGCGGTCGAGCTCTTTGCAGATGGGGTGGTTCAAGATGCCTTTCCGGTAGAAGGGCCAGCGGGCCATTTCGACCAGGGGGGCAAGCAGGAGTCCTCCGCGTCGCGAGGTTTCGACGCGCCAGCCTTCGCCCGCGAGGTCAAGCAGCTCACGCCCCGAGAAATGGTAATGCCAGACGACGCCGTGTGACCAATCGTTGTAACCATCGTCTCTCACACCTCTTCCGACGAATGTTTGGTAAGTTCTTGGGAAGCGAAACCGGAGGTTATGGGGGTCGAGGAAGGCGAAGGCCCCGGCGTGCGGGGTCCGGAGGACGAGCCTGCCGCCGGGTCGAAGGACGCGCTGGAACTCGGACAGGGCGGTTCGACGGGCTTCGGCGGGAACGTGTTCGAGCACCTCGATGCATGTCAGACAGTCGAACCGGGCGTCGGCAAAGGGCAAGGCCTGGGCACCTGCCTTGTGGAGTTCCGCGTCGGGCAGAGCGCGCCTGGCCAGTTCCAAGGCGGTGTCATCGACTTCGACCCCGGCAAGCTGAATGGCGGGAAAGAATGCCCGGCAGTGATCCAAGAATGCCCCGACGTGGCAACCGACGTCAAGCAGCGACCGTGCCTCGACCGGCACCCAGCGAATCGGGTGCATCCGGTTCCAGCTTTGAAGCGAGCGACTCGGGGTGAACCGGGCCCTCAGGGGACGGGTTTCGGATGTATCCCCCGAGGTCGGAACGGAGTTCACTTCTTCTTCAGCTCGAACAGGAAGGAGTTGGGAAAGTCCATCTTGAACTCCTTCGGACGGCCGGCTTCTTGCCCGCCGAAGCAGATCTGGAGCTTATCGCCATCGATTTTGTAGATGCCGTCGGCCTTGGTATTCTTGGCGTCCGGGGAAGTTTCGAGGACCTTGAAATCGATGGCTCTCTCGGGCTTGGAGTCAGGGTCGAGCTTGATGGTCATCTCATAGGCACGGGTGGGCGTCTTGAGAGAAAGCTTGTCTCCTTTGAAGATCCAAGTGCTCTCGCCCATGTCGTCTTTCGAGATCCACGTGCCCTGAATGGCCTTGAGATCTCCCTTGATCTCGAGGTCTTTGGGGTCTTCCGCATGAAGGCTGGTTGCCGCCCCAAGGACCAATCCGAAGCCCAAGACAAGGCAAATTCGCCTTGCCGACAGATCGAGATTCGAAGATTTCCTCATGAGGTCGCTCCATTACGGTCGAGGCCGGGCCGGGTGGGTTCAGACGGCTTCGCCAATGTTGTCGGGTTCAAGAGTTAAGGAATTCGCAACGCCGTCGAGAGACGGGCCGCAAATATCCTATCCAGGAAGTCAGGTGTTGAATAGTCGGTCGGAAAACCTGTTTGGAGATCGCCGAGTTACTTGGCGAATCACCCTTGCGGAATCATGCGAAGACCGTGATTATAGCGGGGATTCTCGATCTTTGGCCTTTGGTGACAAACCTTATGAACTTGGTTCAAGTTCCACAACTTTGAAAACTATAGGTATTACAAGGACCATCTTAATTAAGTTTCAGGCGGGTTCTAGTCGCAATGTCACTTGGTCTTCCGGAGTGATGGGGATCTCAGTCCGCTCGATCCCTCCGGGGGCATCCGGTTGTTGCAATGTCGCTTGGTCTTCCGGGGTGCTGGGATGGCATCTCGATTTGTCTTCCGCTATTTTACTTGTAACAAAAGACCGAACGCCGCAGAGAGTCAGAGGATAGGAAATGCCGATCATCCAATTTCTTGCGGGCAACCCTTCGCTCGCTGCACTGCTGGCGCTTACCATTATCGGCTTTACGGTCAGTTATGGGGCTGCACTCGCACTGGGCAGGATCGGGGTTGAAGTCGGGTTTGTGCTCAACGTCGCTCCACTGGTAAGGCGAATTTTCGCGCTCATCATCGGCTCGATTGTAGGGCTCGTTATCGGGGCAGGGGCAGGAGCGGCGGTTGGCTCGAAATACGGGCTTGGACCCGACCACGTTCTGCTTGGATTGTTGAGCTTTCTAGGTCTGACAGTCGGGACATTCCTCGGCGGAATCCGCCGCGAGGGTCTGACACAGTTGGACCCGGAGACCGATCAAATGATTCGACCGAA
>JAYVYS010000370.1:0-4341 GCA_043784005.1 Isosphaeraceae bacterium | reverse complement strand
GATCGCGGAGTTCACATTGACATCACTTGTTGAAATTCGGTCATGGGTTTCAGGGTTCGGCTCAAAGGCGGTTGTCCTTGAGCCGGAGGAACTTCGGCGCGAGATCGTTGAGGACTTGCGGCGGACCCTGACCCTCTATGAAATGTGTTAACCATTGGCAAGTTGTTCCGAGGAATCTATTAATGCCGGTTATTGACTTATCGTTTGAAATCACCGGGGAGACCATCCCCCTGGACCACGGCTACCCGTTGTTCTCGGCGCTATGCCGGGTCGTCCGCGAGTTGCACGGCGACATTCGGATCGGCGTTCATCCGATTCGGGGGGTTCGAACCGGGCCTGGAGTTTTGAGCGTCACCGAGCATTCGACACTCCGTCTGCGGCTTCCTTCCGAGGAGATCGCGCCTTACATCGCGTTGGCGGGCCGCGATCTGGACCTGGAAGGGCACAGGCTTCGAGTCGGGATTCCGCGTGTCGAATCCCTGGTCCCCGCCGCGAATCTAGCTTCGCGATTGGTGACGTTTCGAGGAGCTCTCGCCCCTCCTCCTTTTGAAACCCACGTCCGCCAGGAATTATCCCGGCTCGAAATCGCGGCGGAACCGTTGCTCGTCCCCGCGGTACGGCCCGGGTGGGCTGGTCAACCGATTCGGCGAGTTCTTCGAATCCGTGACAGGCGAGTCATCGGCTTCGCTCTGAGGGTTGTGGGCCTAACGGCGGAAGAATCTCTGCGGCTCCAGGAGACAGGGCTTGGAGGGCGTCGGCGAATGGGATGCGGGTTGTTCGTACCGGTTGGAACTCGATAAGCAGTCGCACGTATTTTCAATTGGCAGACTTGACATCGTTGCTTTACAAGTATTAGCACACTCATCAGCAACGTACAGGGAGGCGACCCGAAGACGTCTCGACGGTCGTTCCGTTGTCCAGCCAAACGACCACGGACCGGCCTCCAAAGCCGGTGCCCTGCGTTGCTATCTCCTTGATGACAGAGAGCGATCGCAGGGCGTTGAGCAAAGTATTCTGATACTGGTATGTAGGTAAATCTTACGCCATTACCTCCGTGATGCCTAGTCGCTCTCTGTCTCCAAGGGTTACGACAACATGACGAAACTGCTTGCCAAGTCGTCAAAACTCGGACAAGAGGACAAGACCCTTATTGGCCACACTCAAGACGTGCTTGATGCCGTCGGTGCTCTTTTCGGGGATTTTGGAAAACCAACCCGACTGGGCCGCTCCTGGATGCGTTTTTTCAGTCTCGCGGAGGCGGACTTCGATCAATTCCTGCATCATCTGCGCGTGGCAGCTGCTTTGCACGATTGGGGAAAGGCCAACGATGGGTTTCAGGATGCGGTGATCAACGGAGACGAGCAAATCGTCCGCCACGAGCACATCAGTGGACTCCTAATAGGCGATTTGATCGCCGATAAGGAAATCCTTAACTGGCTCCGAGACGCAGGGATCGACGAGGTTGTCCTCCTTGCGGCCGTAATATCGCACCACGTCAAGGTAGGGACGAAGGGAGAGCATGCCTTCGGAGCGTTTGTCGGCAAGGGAAGCACGCTCCATTTGTGCTCCGAACACCACGATTTCGCTTCACTCTGGCGAATGATTCAGATCGAGGTTGGCCCGCCGTGTCCTGTGTCCCTACGGGTCCAGCAGCGTTGGAGGAAGGACGACATCAAGAGTAAAAGCAACGCGATCATTGCTTTTCTTGAACAGAAATCGTCGCGACTCACCGGCGACCGGATCCGGCAACGATGGGTCAGTGCCGTCCGTGCCGGGCTGATCGTTGCCGATTCGGTCGGCTCGGCCGTGGTTCGGATGGACGATGGCAAGGAAGACGACACCAAGTCGACCATTGATCGATGGGTCCAGAGCTGTTTCACGACGGTCCTGACCGGGGATGAGATCTGGACGAAGATCACGAAGCCGCGGATCGCGGACCTCCGTGCTCGAGGACGTTGGAACGACTCGGTGGGTGTTGCGTTCGGCGATGAACGCGGCTTCAGCGAGTACCAGGCCAACATTGCCGATCAAGGGCATCGCGTTCTGCTGACAGCGCCGTGCGGGTCGGGTAAAACGCTGGCGGCCTGGAACTGGATCAAGGCCCAACTCGATTGGCAGCCAGCGGCTCGCGTCCTGTTCCTCTACCCGACGAGGGCTACCGCGACCGAGGGGTTCCGTGACTACGTCTCGTGGGCACCCGAGGACGAGGCCGGGCTCTTGAGTGGCACTGCCGATTACGAACTTCAAGATATGTTCGAGACGCCCGACGACACGGGCGACACTCGCAAGGGTCGTAACTATCGATCCGACCCCCGACTCTACGCCTTGGGCCACTGGAAGAAGCGGATCTTCTCGGCCACGGCCGACCAGTTCTTCCCATTCATGCAGTACGGTTACGGTCCACTCTGCCTCTTGCCGCTCCTGGTCGAGTCGGTGCTGATTGTGGACGAGGTCCACAGCTTTGACAAGTCGATGTTCTCGACGCTCAAGCGGTTCCTCAACGAGTTCAAGGACATCCCGGTCCTCTGCATGACGGCCACACTCCCGATCGAGCGGCGGAATGATTTGATTGAGTGCGGGCTGAAGCCCTACCCCGAGTTGCCCCCAGCCGACCTCGTCAAGGATTCGGGATACCCTCGGTATCACATCGAGTGGATCGACCGCGCAGGGGCGAACGAACTGGTCAGCGGGGCTCTGAAAAACAGTAGACGGGTGCTCTGGGTCTCCAACCGGGTAAGCGATTGCCAGGAAACATACAGACTTTTTTATGATCCTGATTCCATCCATGATGACGATTTCAGTGATTCCAGGGCCTTCAAGCGGTTTTGCTATCACAGCCGGTTCAAGTTGAACGACCGCAAGGAACGGCATAGAGAGTTAATTCAGGCTTTCCAGAACGCCGTGAAGGACGGGGCTCGGCCTCAAGGCATCCTGGGGGCGACGACGCAGGTTTGCGAGATGTCCCTCGACCTGGACGCGGAAATCCTGGTGACGGAACTTGCGCCGATCGCCTCCCTGATCCAACGGATGGGCCGTTGCAATCGCGACTCCACAAAGATGAGGAGCCGCCCGATCGGCCGCGTCTATGTTCTCCGCCCCGAGCCCGGCAGGGAGAAGCCTTATGAAAAAGAGGAACTGGACGTCGCGAAGCGGTTCGTAAACAAGATCGCAGGAGTTAATGTTTCCCAAAACGAACTTGAGGCGGTGTACAAGGAGTGTGACCCCCACGAGATCGAGCCGGACAAGGTCTGTCCGTTCCTTGACAGCGGGGCCTACGCCGAGGGACGAGTCGAGTCGTTCCGAGAGACCGACGAGTTCACCATTCCATGTATCTTGGATGATGACTTGCCGAAAATTCTCGCGACGATCACGAACAGGAAGCCGATCGACGGATTCATCGTCCAGGTGCCTCGAAGTCCCGATTGGGTGCAGAATCTAGGTCTCTCGTGGCTGCCGCGCTGGCTGTCCATCGCCGACGGTTCCCTTTACAACAAGCTGACCGGATTTGTCGACCGCGTGAAACCTAAAGCTTCCGGAGGCCGTGAATCATGAGCAAGAAAGCCGCGCCTGAGCGGATCACGCTGACGTTCGACCTCCACGACCTGCCCACGGCTCAGCACCGCGCCGGCCTGGCGGGGCTGATCCTCCAGATCGATTCGATGGGGCTGGACCGCCATAAGAGAGACTCGAAACTTATCCCCGTCATTGAGGAGGAAACACTCACGCCAACCTCGGCGACGATCACTTTCACGCCCGACTCGATGCAGGGCGTCTTCGATGACCTCTATCACGCGAAACTTGTCGATGGAAAGTTCCCGTCTCCCAAGAAGAAAAAGAAAGAGATCATCCCACCGGATGATATCGAGCTCGTCGAAATCAAAGGGAAACAGGAGAAGCGGTACGTCTACCGCAACAGTCAGACCGTTGCGCTCGCGCCCTGTATCAAACGACATCTTCAGCCGGGGGCAGAGCCCTGGCTCGAACTTTGGCGACGAATGGTCTGGGAGGTTCTTCGAAACAACCAAGCCCGCGCCCCCTTCGACCAAACTGCCGCGAGCAACCCATGCACCGTCGGTGCGGCGACCTGGAATCAGATCTGCAAATTTAAGGATAAGATTGAAAAATCCCAATTCGAGACCAGCAAGATCTCCGGCGCGTTGATGATCGGAGCCCAAGCCGACAATGCCGAATCGGTCCCATTCGTGGGAAGAGTCGATCACAATCTTCTGCTCCACTTCTGCGCTCTTCCAGACGGCCCGGGTCGCCGGCACCGAGGTCGTGCGCCCGCGCGTCGTCGTCAGCCCCCTCCCGTGCTCGCAGTGGTCCCGGGCGGCGCCCCCT
>JAYVYS010000369.1:0-3368 GCA_043784005.1 Isosphaeraceae bacterium | reverse complement strand
GGAGTCGGCGTTTATGATTGTGGAACTCGATCGATCAATCACCATTTTGGAAAAGTTAGGATTTGGGCCTTTGCCGCGACGGATGAACGGAAATGAAATGCTTCAAAGCGAATTGGATGAGACGCATCGCCTGGGACTAAGGCTGACTTTGGAGCAGATCGACGAGTTCAATCAGCTTATCTTGGAGCCTCGGCATGAAAACTGATCAAGTCGAATTCATTGTCGTCGGAACCGCTCCTGAAGAAATGGGGCGCATCACGGTGATCGGCCGGAACGGCAATCGATTGATCCCTCTTAACGAAACCTTCGACGCGATGGTGCGTCACAGACGGCGAAGGATTCCCGAAGAGTTGGGAGCGGAGCCGGTCGTCGAAGAGGAAAGGACCATTGATGTACGCGTCGTTGCAATCCACGCTTACGAACGGTCGCTCGAAGCGCTGGGGCAGGGCATGACGGGTTCACTTTCTCTTGAAGGTCAAGGGGTGCGTTGGCTTACCGCCGGCTGGGTTCTTACGAAGCGAAACGAATCACCCGACGTCCCGGTACACCCCTCAGAGGCGACGACGGCTCAATCCGCAGGTAGTTAGTCGACGGTCGAATGGTAGGATCCATCGTCATTCTGTTCGCGTTTTGAATGGTACGGAGTGAGTCGTCTCGAGGGGAACTCGATGTCCTCAGGATCTTATAACGCCGACTCAATCACAGTGCTGGAAGGCCTTGAGGCCGTCCGTCGCCGTCCAGGTATGTACATCGGCGGAGTCGACAAATCGGGACTCCATCATCTTCTCTGGGAGATCGTGGACAACTCGGTCGACGAGGTCATGAATGGCCACGCGTCCCGAATCTTGGTCACGCTTGAAGCCGACGGCAAGACGATGAGCGTTGCGGACAACGGCCGCGGTATCCCCGTCGACATTCACCCCAAGACCGGCAAAAGCGCTCTTGAAGTCATTTTCACCACCCTTCATGCCGGTGGCAAGTTTGACAATGACGCCTACAAGGTGGCGGGCGGACTCCACGGCGTCGGCGCGAGCGTGGTGAACGCGCTGAGCAAAAGTCTCGTCGCGCAGGTTCGCCGCGATGGTTTGACGTATGTCCAGAAGTACCGCCGAGGGAAGCCGCTAGGAGGCGTCGAACGCGGTGAGCCCGCGCGGGGGACCGGGACGACTGTCACGTTCACCCCCGACCCGGATATTTTTCACGACGCGGAATATGACGAAAAGCTCATTGCGGAAAGGCTGGAGGTCAAGACTTACTTGAACAAAGGTCTGGTCATCCAGTTTGAGGACAAGAAGAACAAAAAAACCGTCGAGTTCCGCCACGATGGCGGTGTCGCCGACTTCCTTGATGCCATGAATGCGGGTCGCGATGATAAACGAGTCGCGCCGACCGCGTTTCTCCTGGAACGTGAAGATACCGATGAAGGGCTTCGTTGCCACCTCGCCCTGGCCTGGACCGAGGCCACCGACGAGGATGTACGTTCCTTCGTCAACACGATTCCCACACGCGATGGCGGCACCCACGAACAGGGAATGCGCGACGCGATCAAAGCCGCCGTGCTCCGATTCATGGATGCCCATGAGCTGATAAAGAAAGGTGTGGAGATCAAGGGTGAAGACATCCGCGAAGGCCTGACCGCCGTTCTCTCGGTCTGTCTCCACGAACCGCAGTTTCAAGGGCAGACGAAGGGAAGACTGAACAACCCGGAGGTCAAGGCGGCCGTCGAATCGCTCGTCCGTCCCCGGCTCGAAGACTTCCTCTTCAAAAATAAAAGCGTCGGCGACGCGATCGCCCAGCGCGTGATTTCCGCGGCCAAAGCGCGCGAGGCCAGCCGCGCGGCCGCGTCCCAGGTCCGCAGAAAAACGGCCGTTAGCAACCGCCTGAACCTTCCCGGCAAGCTACACGATTGTGACACATCCAATCCGGATGAGTCCGAGTTGTTCATCGTCGAGGGAGATAGCGCCGGAGGCTCAGCCAAGCAAGGCCGCGACCGCGATATCCAGGCGATCCTGCCCCTTCGCGGCAAGGTCCTCAATGCCGAACAGGCAGGCAAGGCCAAGGTCCTCGACAACAAGGAACTGACCGACCTGGTGAGCGCTCTGGGCTGCGGGATGGACGATCACTACGACGCCTCACGCTTGCGCTACGGCAAAGTGATCTTGCTTACCGACGCGGATAGCGACGGCCACCACATCGCGACCTTATTGCTCACGTTCTTTTATCGCCATATGCCTATTCTTCTCGAAGAGGGGCATATCTACCTCGCTTGCCCCCCCCTCTACAAGATCAGCTGGGGCAAAGAAACCCACTGGGCGGCGGACGACGCGAGCAGGGACCGCATCCTTGCAAGACTTCCGAAGAACGCCAAGCCAAATATCACCCGATTCAAAGGGCTGGGAGAAATGCCCGCCGCGTTGCTTTACGAGACCACGCTCGACCCCGCGCGGCGACGACTTCTCCGCGTCACCGTCCCCGACGACGATCGCCCTTATACCGAACGAACCGTGACCGACCTGATGGGAAAGGAACCCGAAGCTCGGTACAATTTCATCATGCAAGAAGCCTATACGGCGAAAGACATCGACATTTAGACCGGAGGCGGACGGAAATCGACTCTCTCAATCCCGAACGTTCATGAGGATCTTCTTCGCCCCTTTGACGGCGGCGGCCTCGAATGCGGCGTCGGCTTGGTCCAGCGAATAAATCGCGCCGATCAAAGGGCGGACATCGATCATTCCGGCCTCGAGCGCGGCGATGGCCTTGGGAAAGGGGCCGCAACGAGAGCCGATGATCTTGACCTCGTCGATCACAATCGGCGCGAGGTCGATCGTAAATTCTCCCGCGACCGTCGTCTTCAACACAACTGTCCCGCAGGATTGGACCAGCTTCAGCGCGGTCGGCAAGCCGGACTTCGATCCCGTGCAGTCGGCAACCACGTCAAAAATGCGGCCCAGTTCGCGGACCTCGTCGAGCGTATGAGTCACGATTTTTTCACCGGCGATCGCGAGCTTTTCAGGATGTTTTCCAACAAGGTGAACCCGCGCTCCGGTCAAACGTGCCACCCGGGCGCAGAGCATGCCGAGCTTGCCGTCTCCCAGGATGGCCATGGTCACGTCAGGGCCGAGCTCGATTTGTTCGGTGATCCGAAACGCGGCCGCCAAGGGTTCAATAAAAACGGCGGTCTGATCGTCGATCGCGTCCGGAATGTTATGGAGATTTCGTGAAGGAACGTTCACAACGTCGGCCATGGCTCCGTCGTGGTTGAAAATGCCGAGGACTGTTCGATTCGGGCAATGTTGAGAACGCCCCGACCTGCACGTCGCGCAGTTGTGGCATGAGTTATTGATCTCGGCGGTAACTCGTTGTCC
>JAYVYS010000368.1:0-2501 GCA_043784005.1 Isosphaeraceae bacterium | reverse complement strand
AAGGGTCCATCCAGGATCAGCCCCTTCACCATCCCGAAGTTGATGGTCAACGCCGCGAGCGGTCAGGTCTCGATTCGTTGGGGCCTGCAAGGGCCGAATTCGGCGATCGCGACGGCCTGCGCGTCGGCGGCCAACGCCATCGGCGACGCCTTCAAGATCATCCAGTACGGCCAGGCCGACATCATGGTGACGGGCGGTTCTGAAGCCGCCATCACGCACATGGGCCTGGGTGGTTTCGCCTCGATGCGAGCGCTCTCCACCCGCAACGACGACCCGCCAAGGGCGAGCCGCCCGTTCGACCGCGATCGCGACGGGTTCGTCCTGGCCGAAGGGGCCGGGATGCTGATCCTGGAAGCGGAAGAAATCGCCCTGAAACGGGGAGCCCGGATCTACGCGGAGGTGCTCGGCTACGGGATGTCGGCCGACGGCTCCCACATCACGGCCCCCGATGAAGAGGGTCGAGGCGCTGCGCGTGCGATGAAACTTTGTCTGGAAGACGCGAGCCTTCCGCCCGACGCCGTCGGCTACGTCAACGCCCACGGCACAAGCACGGGGCTTGGCGACCTTGCCGAAACGAAGGCGATGAAGACGGTCTTCGGCGAGCATGCTCGCAAGCTGATGATCTCCAGCACCAAGAGCCAGCTCGGGCATACGCTGGGAGCCTCGGGAGGCATCGAGCTGATCATTTCCGCCCTCGCGATCGACCGTGGCGTCCTGCCGCCGACGATCAACCTTGATAACCCCGACGAGGGTTGTGACCTGGACTACATCCCCCACGTGGCCCGCGAAGCCCACGTCGATCATGTCATGTCGAACAGCTTCGGATTCGGCGGTCATAACGCGAGCTTGGTGATTGGACGGTATCGAGGGAGTCGGCACTAGGTACGGAGCCCTCGCTAATGGACCAAGAGGGAGACGGAAGCCCGTGCTCGGAGGAACTTGCACGCCGGACGGCTTGGTTTCACGAATATACCGACCGGCTCGACCACAAGCCGCCGTTTTTGCCACTCCGTTGTCCTTGCTGCCTGTGTCTCACCCTCAGCGAACGAGACTCGTTCGACATTTGTCCGGTCTGCTTCTGGGAAGATGATGGGCAAGATGATCACGACGCGGATGTTGTTCGCGGTGGTCCGAATGGGTCGCTCAGTCTCACGTCGGCACGAGCCAATTTCAAACGCTTTGGAGCCTGTGACGAGCGTTCGGTTTTTCACGTTCGACCGGCCGGACTTGACGAGTTGCGGCAAGCTCCATGAACCTGCTGCGCCGGGGATTTCGGACCGTTTCCCGACCTCACGCCCTGGCCGTCGACGAACGGCCGTCGCTATCATGGACTTCGATAAAGCCAACTCCGGAGGTCCATGATGTCGCTCGCCTCCCAAAAACAAACGAAGGCCACACTCGACGACCTTGCCCATGTCGAGGGGAAGGCGGAACTCGTCGCGGGAAGGGTCGTCAGGATCATGCCCAGCGGCGACGCACCGACCGAGGCCGCGTTCGAGATCGCGATCCGAATCCGAGAGTTTGCCCGAATGACCGGAGTCGGCGTCGCCTTCCCGGACGGGATCGGGTACGCCATCAAGCCGCCTTTGATGAGCGGACGGCAGTCTTTTTCGCCGGATGCCTCGTATTACACCGGTCCCCGTCCCAAGAACCGGATGAAATTCATCGAGGGCGTACCGGTGTTCGCGGTCGAGGTTCGCAGCGAAAATGACTACGGTCCGAAAGCGGAAGTGGAACTCGCCGGGAAACGCGCGGATTATTTTGAGGCGGGAACCGTCGTGGTCTGGGACGTCGATCCTGTCACCCGCCTCGTTCATGTTTATCATAAAGATCGACCACAAACACCGACGAGTTATGGATCGGGTCAGGTTGCCGATGCTGAGCCGGCGATGCCAGGGTGGCGACTCGACGTGGATGAGATCTTCCACGTTTCTTGAAATGATCTGCCATCAGGCCTATTGGGGGTTGATCCATGTCCGCCATTCAGGTGCCCCGAATCGGTGCCGAAGAGTATCTTCGCCGTGAAGGTCCGGCTGCCTTTCGTAGTGAATATTGTCGAGGCCGAATCGTCGCGATGGCGGGGGCGAGTCCGACTCACAATTTGATCGTGGGAAACCTCATCTATGCGTTGAACGCGCAACTCAGGACGCGGCCGTGTCGCGTTTATGCGAACGATCAACGCGTGTCGGTCGGTGCCGGCCTTGGTTACTACTATCCTGACGTGGTGGTGACCTGCGGTCGGCAGATCTTCGACGAGGATCAGAAAGACACTCTGGTTAATCCCATAGTGATCATTGAGGTGTTATCAAAGTCCACCGAGGCCTTCGACCGTGTCGAAAAGTTTCACGATTACTTGTCGATCCCTTCTCTTCGTGGATATGTACTGGTAAACCAAACACCCCGTCGCTTCGAAATTTATCAGCGCCAGGACGATAACTCCTGGCGATACGAGTCCTGGCCTTTCTCTCCCCCTCCGTTCGTCCTACAATCCATTGATTGCA
>JAYVYS010000367.1:0-3912 GCA_043784005.1 Isosphaeraceae bacterium | reverse complement strand
GAACACGTCCAAGTCTTTCATTTGCCGGGGTTTCGGGCGTGTTGCTATTTGCACTCCCTGTCAGGGTCAATCCGCCCGTCTCCGTCTCCGTCCGACTCGATCCGTCCCCCGCGTAGGGCAAGGGAAGGGCAAAGAGATCGTTGATATGTCCCCCGTCGGTCCCCGTCGCGGCCAACTTGGCGGCCTTGGGCATCGGGGCCGACGTGTCGGGGGTCGGCATCGACTCCACCGCGTTACGGAGGTCGCGAACCGATACCTTGGCGTAATGGGTTAGAGTCGTTTGGGGCTTGGCGTGGCGGGCCAGGGTTTGCACTTCCTTGATGCTTGCGCCGGCACGCACCAAGGCCGATACGAAATAGGCGCGAAGCGCGTGGAAGTCGGCCACCCCATCATCGGTTTCGTAAGGTATCTCGGCGGCTTCCAGGTCGCGTCGAATCGCCTTGGCGGTTTCATGGTGGAGCGGGAACACAGAAACCCCGGCGGGCTTGCCGGAAAGCCATTCGGACAGGTCGCGGGCAAGAGTCTGGGGAACGGGCTGGTCGGCCGGGCGTCGGTTCTTCGTCGCACTCGCTCGAAGGAAAACGGAGGGTTCGGGGCCATTCAGGCGGAAGGATTCGGGCGTCAGAGTTCGCATTTCTTCGGCTCGGAAACCCGTCGCGGCGGTCACGCGGTAAACCATCGCACGGAGAGGGCCAGGCATCCCGAATACCTCGGGACCATTCCCGGCGGCTCGGATCAATAGCGCTAGTTCAGCGTCGGTCAGGCTGCGCCGGACGTGGCGGATGTCTTCTTCGGCGTTGAACCCCGACACTCCGCGCATCGGATTGTCGCGGAGTCGTGACCGATCCCAGAGCCATTGGACGAATGCGCGGAGCGCAGCGCGGTAGTGGTTCGCGGTCTGATTCGCTTTCCCCGCGTCTCGAAGTGCGGCCAGGGCCGATTGAATCCGCTCAGAAACGAGATCGGACAAACGGGCCGACCCGAGGGCATCGGCAAGGGTTCGGGCGGCGCGTTGCAAGTCGTCGGCCTTCCGGCTCGGTTCCAGTTCGCCAATGCGAACCCCTCGGATCATCGCAACCAGCTTACCCGCGCGTTCGCGGTATTGGTCGGCATGGCGGGTCGTCTTGCCTCGGGCAACCATGTCTCGATGCCAGTCGGCCAGGTGTTCGGCCAATGGCCGGACCTCGTGGGAGCGATACCCGAGGGCCTTGGGGTCGATCAATCCGGCCTTGATCTTGGCGGATTCGGATTCGGCGGCCGCGCTCATCGCTTCGGTTTCGCGGCGGTCGGGGCAACCCTTCCGCTCGTGTTGAACCCCGTCGGAATCAACGTAACGGTAATACCAGAATCGGCCGCGCTTGCGTAAACTAGCCATCGGTCTGTCTCCCTCTCATTCAGGGGGTCAGGCAAGGGGGGCGGGTCGGCTCGTAATCGACCCGTCCCCCGACTCCCGGATTATTGCCTTGTCATTTCCAAACATCAATACTGATCTTGCAAAATATTTCCGAATGGTTGTGATTTCGCGTCAGGGGGCGGAAGGGCGGCGTAGCCGGTCCCGTAGGGACGGGAGCGAAGCGGACCCCGAGAGCACCCGACCCGGCGCAGCCGGGGGACGTCCAAAGCACGCTCCACTACGTCGGCCTCCACCCCGACTACAACGCTGCGCGTTTCCGCTCTGGGTTGCGGTCGTCTCCGCTCCGCTCTGGCGCGTGGGGGGCTCGCGCGACGCGGACCGCGACTCCCCAGAGCGTTGCTGTCGCCGGTTCGGATCGATAGCGGACGCGCCATCCTAGAGGCGGCGGATCGGATGGCGGGTTATATTGCTCGGGGTCGGGGGAGTCATCTTCCCAGACCCACCGGAAAAGCATTTGATCGGGATCGGGAGCGCGTCTCATGAAGTTACCTCGGGGAAAACGATGCCGGGTTCGGCGTCGTCGATCGCTCCCCAGCGCCAGAGCTTCAAATCCTCCCAGGTGAAAAGTTCCGGCCGATCGATCCCGGACAGGATGTCACGCCACCATCGCGACAGGTCCACCCCGGCGGCTCGGGCTTCGGTCCAATCCTTGTAAGGCTTGGGCGGACGGACGCGACGGGATCGGGCGGGCCACCGTGCGGCGGCCTTGTCCCCGGCCTTGTCTCCGTCGGTCGCGACATACCAGGGCGCAGCGGTAAGGAATCGCGACAGGATCGCGGGCGTTGTCGGAACCGACGCGCTTCCCATCGTCACCACGGCGGCCAACTTCCCGAGGGCTTCCCCAAGGATCAAGGCATCAAACTCCCCTTCCACCACAATCAGAGGGCGGCCGGGATGGATAGTCGATGGGCCTGGGTAGCAGACGAGGCGGACGGGGCTGCGGAATGCTTCGGCGTATTTCGGCTGGCGGCCGTCGGGTTGCCGAATCTTGACCAGAGCCAATTGGGGGCCGACGAACCACGGGATAACCCACCCGAGGGCGCGAAACGTCCCGCCATGTGACTTCGGCAAATCGACCCATGAGGTCCACCCGAGGCGGGCGGCGCGAATCGTCGCGGCGGTCAGGCATTGAGGGCCGGTCAGGTAGGCCAACGCTTCTACACCCTCGGGGGACCACAACCGGGCAGCGGCATCCTCCACGAGGGCCAAGGCGTCCGCCTCGGGCAGTCCCGACGACTCGGGCGGGGGTTTGGGCTCGGTCCTCGTGGCGGGCTTCCTCGTGGGGGTCGGACCATCCGTCAGGTAGGCCACCGCCTCAGGGAATGACTTGCCGTCCACTCTCATGACGAGGTTCGCGGCGTCCCCGCTTTCGCCACAGCCCCAGCACTTCCACCACGGCTTGCCAGGTTCTATGGAGAACGAAGGGTTTGAATCCGCGTGGAAGGGACAAGACCACCACAGCTTGCGGCCACGCTCCCCATGTCGTCCGGGGGCAGGACCGAGAAGCTTTGTCGCCACGGCGACCAAGTCGATCCCTTCGCGTTCAGTCTTCCAGTCCATTCGATTAGCGCGCACGGCGATCCTCTCCCGAATTTGTGGAAATCTTTGGGGTTCTCGGGTCGATCGAAATTCTTGGAAATCACCGCGTTTCCGACGTTTCCGCCGAAATGGGGTCAAGAATCATGGTTTCGTCGGAAATGACGGAAACGCGGTGAATTTCTCAGGGAAGGGTTCACATCAAATGAGGGGGAACGCTTTCGGCCACCTTTTGTCTTTTGCTGGGGCGCGGGGCGCGCACGTATGAGGTTGCGGACTTCCATCCATTCCAGGGCGTCCGCCAGTGCGGCGGAGTCATCCTTGAACCGATCAAAATTTCGCTCGATATCGCGGGTTGAGAATCCAGTCAGGTCGTTCCTTAGAATCCACCGGACCAATGCACGAACATCGTCGTTTCCGTCGCGGGACTTCCCGCCCATTGAGGCATAGACGCGCAAGGTCTGTGACTTGAAGTAAGCGACCAGTCGGATTGCGGACGCGATGATCTGCCGGGGCACGTCGGGCAACTCGTCCCCAGGCGCGTGGGTCGGGTCTGCGGCCAAGTTCATCAGGTGGAGGATCAACGCAAGCCGGGCCGCGTAGGCTTCCAGCTTCCCCCAAGGGCCTTCCATGCTCTCGGGGAAATCGTCCGCCTCTTGCTCGGCATAGTGGGCCTTACACCACGCGGACCACTCACGCGCGGCCTCGGGGGACAGGCGGACAATGTTGGGAGTTAACTTGCCTTCCAGGTCGCGAAGCCCCCGCGCCCATAGGGCCATTGCCAGGCGGTCCCATTCGGCGGTTACGGCGTCGGGGATGCCATTTTCAGAGTAGCGGCGGGGCTTCCGCTCTGGGTAACAAAAGACTGCACTTTCCGGGGTAATGTATATGTCATGCGGCCAGGCTGAGCAGCCTATCGGCTGCGGCCTGAATTTCCTCCTCCGTGACCCCGGGACGTAGAA
>JAYVYS010000366.1:0-4486 GCA_043784005.1 Isosphaeraceae bacterium | reverse complement strand
GAAGAAGGCGCGATGAGCGTCGAAGCCTGCGCCCGGCTGATCCTGCGGGGCATGAGCCGGCGTGAGCGCGAAGTAGTTATGACCGCCAGGGGCCGACTGGGCCGCTGGCTCAAACTGATGGCGCCCGGAAAAGTCGAGGCCATGGCGCTGGCCGCCCTGAACGACGGAGTGAAACCCCATTGACCACAACGAACGGAACCATCCCGCACGGTGCCGAGCCGCCTTCGGCCTGGGTGCAGCGCTGGTCGCATCTAGTGGCGCCGCGCGGCGTGGTCGGACGCGGGCAGAAAGGTCATTCGCCGTCCGTCTCGCACCAGGCAACGGACGACCTGCTCGGGAGACTCGCCGACGACCTCAAAGCCCCGAGCCCGGGGGCGATGACTGAGGAGCGGGTTTCTCAGGCTCAGATCGAGAAGCGCCAAGCGATCGGCTTCGAGCCTCGCGGCGACGGGATCCCCGGGGTTCGGCATGAGTCTCCGGGTCCCTGGCGGCTCTTGATTCCTGAGCACGAGGTCTTGTTCGACATGTCTAGGTGGCTGAGGGCTCGCTGCGCTCAACCCCAGCCACCCTGAACCTGCGCCGCGGCGAGATCGGGAAGCTTTTCCCGGCCTATTTCTAAGTTCCGCAAAAGCCAAAAGACTGGTGGGCGATGCCCACCCTTACAAATTCAACAAAACGTCAGCTCGCCGCCTTTTCCGCGACCGGCTTTGTCGTCGTGGTCACGGCCTTGGGACGCGACTTGCCAAAGCTCTTTTTGAAAATTTTCCCTTTACGCGTTCTTTTGTCGCCTCGGCCCATGGGTCAAACTCCTCAAAAAATCGGTTTCGCGGTCAAAGAAAATCGTCGAAAGCAATCGGACTATCGTCGAGCAAAGAGCGACCGACGCTATCGCCGCCTCAGCAAGCGAAGGTCCGGCCAATCTCGGCCAACAGATCGAGAATCGGGGCGGTCGCCCGATCGCCTCGGATCGACGCGGGTACAGCGGATCGATCACCTATTCCGCCGTGTGATCCGCTCCACGTCAAGTCCAAGCAGTTAATGACGAGACAATTGCGACGCCGAGACGTCGCTCGTCGTGTTCCGTTTGGTGGTGGATTCTCCCAATTACAGACCTTTCCGAGTCCGCGTCGTGGCATCCCGATTGATTTCGGCGAGGTCCGCCCCCGATCGAAGCAAGGGTCTGGCGTGCAGACTTTCGGATGGCTATACTTCGCTTCAAGCGAGAATGGGAAGGGGAACTTAAAGGAACCACAACGGCCCAATGATACTGCGGGCCGCGACGGTGACAATAGGTTTCCGGACCGATAGGCAGGACCGGCGTCTCTCCCGCTGAGGCGACTTCCGCCTGATGCTCGGTGCTCCGAACCTCAAATACCGCTCGCGATCGCGACTGTCTTTGCCGGTTCCGGGCTCCGCTTCACGGCGATTTCGCAGGCACATTTTCTACGACGATGATCCGTACCACACCGCCACAACCTCCCTCCAAAATGGGTAGACCGCAGGGAACCGCGTGGCTTCACGCATGTTCCGTCCCGCGATCGTCCCGCGGCGAAGATGGAAGAGGGCCGGTGCGGTCGCGAATGATTTGAGCGGTGAATTTGCCAACTCCTCGGACACGGTAATCCCAGGTTCCGCGATTCGTGCGCCAGGCGGACCCGACACCGATGATCGGCCAGGTCGGGTTTCGTCCCGTGCGCGTTTCCGGTCCAAACCCCCGACGACTTCGCGTCGCAACACCCGCTGGGGGTCGGGTCGAGTGAGTGGTACGCACCCTGTCTTACGCTTTTTGCCGGAGCCGCTACATGGATATCAGCACAGCCCGCCTCCAAGCCGTCAACGCCATCACTTCATGGCAGACCGACGGTACCGCCAGCCGAGTCCCTCCCAAAGACGTCTCGATGCGCCAACTCTTCGGGGCGAACGTCTTTTCCGATGAGGTGATGCGCTCCCGCCTACCCGAAAATGTCTACAAAGCCATTCGCAACACCATCAAAAAAGGTGCCCCGCTCGACCCGAGCGTCGCCGATGTTGTCGCAGCCGCGATGAAAGAGTGGTCCCTGGAACATGGAGCCACCCACTACACACACTGGTTTCAACCGATGACCGGCCTCACGGCCGAGAAGCACGACTCGTTCCTTTCTCCCACCGAGGCCGGCACCGCGATCGCCGAATTCAGTGGAAAAGAACTCGTCCGCGGCGAGCCCGACGCCTCCAGCTTCCCCTCAGGCGGCATCCGGGCGACCTTTGAAGCGCGCGGCTACACCGCGTGGGACCCCACCAGCCCCGCGTTCATTCTCGAGAACCCCAACGGCACGACGCTCTGTATCCCCACCGCATTCTGTTCGTGGACCGGCGAGGCCCTCGATAAGAAAACCCCTCTGCTCCGGTCGATGGACGCCATTTCGACCCAGGCACTGCGGATTCTCAAACTCTTCGGCTCCACCGCCGAGCGCGTTCATTCCACCTGCGGACCCGAGCAGGAATACTTCCTGATCGACAAGCACTTCTATTTCGCCCGGCCCGACCTGCTCAACGCCGGTCGAACCCTCTTCGGGGCCAAGCCGCCGAAGGGCCAGGAAATGGAAGACCATTACTTCGGCGCGATCCCGGAACGGGTTCTCGCCTGTATGCTCGAAACCGAGATGGAACTCTACAAGCTCGGCGTCCCCGTCAAAACTCGGCACAACGAGGTCGCCCCGTCGCAGTACGAGCTCGCGCCTCTTTTCGAGAACGCGAACGTCGCGACCGACCACAACATGCTCATCATGGAGACGATGAAGCGAGTCGCCGGTCGTTACGGCCTTCAACTCTTGCTGCACGAGAAGCCATTCGCGGGCGTCAACGGCTCGGGCAAGCACGTGAACTGGTCGCTCTCCGACGACCTCGGCAATAACTTGCTTCGCCCTGGCGACACCCCGCACGACAACGCCCAGTTTCTCGTTTTCCTCGCGGCCGTCCTCCAGGCCGTATACCGTCACGGCGACCTGCTCCGCGTGTCTGTGGCCACCGCCGCCAATGACCACCGTCTGGGTGCGAATGAAGCCCCTCCGGCGATCATCTCCGTGTTCCTCGGCGACCTGCTTCAAGACATCGTCGACCAGATCGAAAAGGGTGGAGCGAAGTCGAGCAAGAGCGGCGGTACGATGACCATCGGCGTCTCGGTCCTTCCGACTCTCCCGCGCGATGCCGGCGACCGTAACCGCACCAGCCCGTTCGCCTTCACCGGCAACAAGTTCGAGTTTCGCGCGGTGGGATCGAGTCAGTCGATCGCCGGACCGAACGTGGTCCTCAACACCATTGTCGCCGAGAGCCTCGACGACATCGCGACCGTTCTCGAGAAGGCCGTCGCCGCTGGAAAAGACCTCAACGTGGAGATCCAGGCCCTCTTGCCCAAGGTCATGGGCGAGAGCAAAAAGATCATCTTCAACGGCGACGGCTACACCGAAGCCTGGCACAAAGAGGCCGAGAAGCGCGGACTGCCCAATCGCCGTAGCACGATCGACAGCCTCCCGGACCTGATTTCGGAGAAGTCGATCAAGCTGTTCGGCAAATACGGCGTTTTCTCAGAGCGCGAGATTCATTCCCGCTACGAGATTCTCCTGGAAAATTACGTCAAGACCATCAACATCGAGTCGCAGCTCACCTCGCAGATCGCCCACCGCCAGATCCTGCCGGCCGCGTTGAAATTCCAGGGCTTTGTCGCGGACACGATCGCTAAAGTCAAAGCCGCCGGCGCCAAGGTTCAGACCTCGCAGATCGCTCTCCTTGATGAGGTTGGCAGCACCATTGAGCAGCTTCAGGCCGCCCTCGCCATCCTCACGGATGTGGATGAAGAGCATGTCACGGGAGACACCATGGCCCACGCCACGTACTCCTACACCAAGGTGATTCCGGCCATGTCCGCCGTCCGCGCCGCCGCGGATAAGCTCGAAACCATGGTCTCGGCCGACCTCTGGCCATTGCCGACGTATCAGGAAATGCTGTTCATCAAATAAGAGAGCGTTTCAAAACGTGGAGGGTGCGTCCTCAGGGCGCATCCCCCGTTTACGCACACAATCCTCTCATTATAATCTGATTATGGAGCGTGAAGTCTCGCCAACATCGGACTGGCTTGGTACCGCTCAACGATTCTTTCCCGAGCTGGTTGAAGAGAACCAGGAATGGGTCGACAGCATGTATCTCCTTTGGATTATGCTTCGTCTCGCTTTTGAGGAGGCTTACAAATCCAATCCAAGAAACAACGACAGGATCGCACGTACCTATCGTTTTGCAAAATGGTGTCTCACTCAACCACGCGGTCTCTCTGCGGAAGATGATTGGCTGACATGTGTGTGCGTGTGTTTTTACGAACATATCCCGGAATTCGAGCCTTCCTTTAATGACATTACGAATTGGATTTCATCTAGTGATTTTGATGATTTAAAAGACACGTTCAAGTATCACATAAGCACTGAAAAATTCGCGGAACTTGAGACAAAATTTCATC
>JAYVYS010000365.1:0-6245 GCA_043784005.1 Isosphaeraceae bacterium | reverse complement strand
GATCCTCACCCGAAGCGTGGAGAGCTCTCGTCTTGAGCAAGGATATTCATTCGATCCTGGACGGCTGGGACTTCGAGCAAGATGATCTCCAGGTCCGGATCGTGGCAGGCGACGACGGTCGCGACAAGATCCAGATGAGAATCGACATGGGGGTCATCCAGATGGAATTGACGGGCCGTCCCGATGGAACCCGGCCGGACGGGTTTGAGTCTTTGCTCGATGCCCTGGAGGCCCGTTACCGGACCTCGGAATCCGCCGAAGGACCGTTCTCTCTCGATAGTAAGTCGTGTCAATTGTTGATGCGAGAGGGTTTTCAGTACTATCAGCGCTATCTCTCGGCCTTTCATCTCCAGCGTTATGATCTCGTGGTCCGAGATACAGAGCGTAACCTCCGCCTGTTCGCCTTCGTCGTGGCGAGTGCGTTACGACAACGCGACAAGCTTCAATTCGATCGTTACCGCCCTTATGTCACGATGATGCGGAGCCGAGCCCTCGGCCATCAAGCCCTTGCCAAGAATGACTACCCGGCCGCTCTCCTCGCGATCGATGAAGGGGTCGAAGGCATCCGCAAATTCCTTCGAGACTACGAGGAGACGGAGAACGCCCTTGAGTGCATGGAACTCGCCTTCTTGCTCCGATGGCGCAAAGAGGTTGAGAGTGAACGTCCCGTCGGCGTTCTCGAACGGCTGGAAAACCAGCTCGCGCGTGCGGTTTCTCTCGAAGATTACGAAGAAGCCGCTCAGGTTCGGGATCAGATTCAGCGCCTCAAGATTCCCGCCATTCCTTCGCTTCCGACGCCCTCGTAAGTGTTTCGAGGGTCACGTTTCGAAGAAGCCACACGATCCAGCGAGAGTTCGCCGATTCTCTTGTAAAACGCGGGTGTCGCGTCTATATTCTAAGTGTCCGGTTCAACCTGGACGAGCCTCTGCCATGTTCGTCAGGGGTGTTACTTTTGGCGAACCAATGAAAACCCGCTGGGATCCGATTCACGACCTCCTGGCATCGCCTTGAAGGTTTAAGGCTCCCACCTTAATCTACGGGTTCTCAAAAGACGCCTGCAGCGGCATTGCGGTGGAGGTTTTACTAGCCCGTGCCCGCCCTCGATATCGAAGGCGGACACGGGCCGGTTCATTTGAAGAGTTTCGCATGCCAACGGATGACATCGACATCCGGCACTTGAAGCGGTTGATGCGGCGACAGACGATCGAGCGAATTCTCGCCATGACTCCCCAACTTCGTCACCGGGAACAAACCGAACTCGTCACTCGATTTCCCTCTTTGCCCGGTTGGATCGCCGCGGGAACCGTTCTCCTTTATGCGAACGCATTTCCCGAAGAGATCGATACGGGGCCGTTGCTCCAACTCGCCATAAAGAGTGGGAAGCGTATACTCTGTCCGCGAGTGCATCGTCGTGAAAAACGACTACGCCTTTACGAGATTCAGAATCTCGATTCGGATTTTGAGGCAGGAATGTTAGGAATTCCCGAGCCCCGAACGACCTGTCGAGAGGTGGCGCCGAGCGAGGTCGACTGGGCCCTCGTACCGGGCCTGGCCTTTGATTCGCGGGGATTTCGACTTGGCCGAGGGGCAGGGCATTACGATCGCCTCTTGCCGACTTTGCGCAGGGACGTCCCGAGATGGGCCTTAATCTTCGATTCCCAATGGGTCGAGGTCGTCCCCGTCGAGCCGCACGACGTGGCGCTCGACGGGGTTGTTTCCGCCACGCGCGTCACTCGGCCTGAATTTCGATGGTGGGCGGCTCCGCATAGCGCTTGAACGCATCGGGAAGCTTTGCGGAGCCCGTGTCCCCTTCGTGGAGCAGCACCCGATAGCGAAAGCGGAGAGACTCGCCTGCGGGGATCGTGTGCGAGCCCGAGTCTTTTTGCCCGAAATCGTGCCAACCGAACGGGTTAGCCGCGAAGAGTCCGTAAGTCCGGACGTGCCAGGTCGTCGGATATCGAAAACTGCTCGGGTGATTCAAGATCGCGATACCGATGGTCTTTCCCTCGACGGGTCCCGTATAGTCGACCCACGGCGAGGCCTTGCCCCACGCAGCGTCGTCCGTCAGACCTTCCGCATTTGTGATCTTGCCCCCTTTTTTGTTTTTCACATCCATTGTGGACGCGACACGGACACCAAACATCCCTTCTTTTGTATCGCCGAAGGTTACAGGGCCGGCACTCGCTTTGATGGTGAAATCAACGTCGAGTGTTCGCCCTTTGTTAGTATCGTAAATTCGAAGGACGCGTTCATCCTCGCAGACAATTTTGCCATCAGGACCAATCCAATCGTCGGTCGTCTGGACCAGACCCATGGCCGAACCCGAGGTCGCTTTACGCGAAGTCTCCTTAATTTTACCGAACTTGGGGTTCGGACTATTCACCGGGTCGGAAGCCCAGAAATCGTAACCGTTGACGTTTCCGTGGCTAATCCAGAACGACCGCTGATGCGGATGGTCACGATCTTCACCATCAATGTTCGAGGTCGGATACGCGCGTGTGATCGCGGCCCCGGTCGGTCCGATGACGGGCTGATAATAGGGCTTGGTGGGCTCATCGGTGCGGTAGACCATGAGCGGTTTGCCACCGACGACAACGTTGAGATTCCCTCCCTCGGGACGTAACTCGACGCCCGGGCGTGATTCTTCGGACTTCGTATCCGGCACCATCCCATAGCTGACAGCACCCTCTGCGGGGATGGACTTGAGTACGGTTCCGAGATACCGAGACCCCGAGAGTTCGAACAGATGAGCCGAGATCGGTGCGCCGGCTTTTTCCGGCGTCAGGATGTAGTCTCCTGGCGGGACCTCGGCAGTGATCTTTGTGAAGACCGGCGTTTCGCCCGCCGCGGACCCGTGCCCTCGGACGGTGACCCGCCAAGACGCAGCCTCGACGGAGGTCGTCATGAGTCCGCCCAAAGGCGATAGGGCAAACAGAATGGCGAGAGCCAAGGAGGGGAAACGACTGTTACGAGCTTGCGGATGTTCCATGACGCAACCCCTTCGGATGGTGATTTCGGGAAATCGTTGAGAGAGAATGAACCGGATCGGCTGCGCGGACACGTACGTCCTAACCCTGTTGAAGGCTGGATTCAAGAGAAAAGCTGGCGGGGATTCACGTTGTCTGAGGGAATTGACGTTACTATAGTTTCAGGTGGGAGAGCCACGTCGCAAGGGCTTGCCTTGATTGCCTGATGCTTCGTGGAAGCGGATCGATCTCGAATTGACCCCGATTCGTCGTCCTCTCGGAGTCTTGCGGCAATGATCGGGTTTTAGGAATAGGTGTTTGCCATGGCGAAGCGACTCTATGTCGGGAATCTTGGGTATGCCGTGACTTCGGAACAGCTACAAGAGCTTTTCGAAGAATACGGTCGAGTGAAATCCGTCCAGGTGATGAGCGACCGAGAAACCGGTCGAGGACGAGGCTTCGGATTCGTCGAAATGGAAGACGACGCCGACGCGGATGCCGCGATTCAGAACATGGATGGCAACGACTATCTGGGACGACGCCTCAACATTAACGATGCCAATCCGCATATTTCGGGCGGTGGCGACCGAGGCGATGAGGGCCGAAGTGGTTTCAACGGGCGACGAGATAGCAATCGCGGCGGCAGTGGTTATTGACCGGATGGCCCATGAGAATCAACGTCGAGTCTAAATGAGGGCAGTCATGGCCGAACTGAATTTGAAAAACGAGGAATTACTCGCCCGGATCGAAGCGGTTCTGAATGAGCAGGTACGCCCGGGGCTCCACGCCGATGGCGGCGATGTCGAGGTCGTCGGCATTGATGAAGATCGGATCGTTCAGGTTCGGATGAGGGGGGCCTGCCAGGGTTGCTCGTCGGCCGTGATGACCGTCACTTTCGGGATCGAGGCCGCGTTGAAGGCGCGGATTCCCGAGATTCGCTTTCTTGAGGCGGTCCTCTGAACACCTCCGAGGATTCTTCCGACCGCGACGCGCCCTGGATTCGGCCGAGGGGTGCCTACGTCCACGTGCCTTTCTGTGCCCACAAATGTGGGTATTGTGACTTCGCTTCGATCGCCGGGTCAGATCACCTCGCGGGTCGCTATCTTGACGCCCTTGAGCGAGAAATGGCCGCGCTCGTGGAGCCTCGCGAAGTCGATACCATCTTCGTGGGAGGCGGAACGCCGACCCGGCTCGACGCGCCCGGCCTCACTCGACTTCTCAAGGCGATCCGCCAATGGTTCCCGATGGCTTCCGGAGGCGAGTGGACGGTGGAAGCGAATCCCGGGACGCTTGACGTCGAGAAGGCCGACGTGCTCGCGGCGGGAGGGGTGAATCGGGTGAGCCTGGGAGCCCAGTCGTTCCAGCCTGCGCTTCTCGCCGCATTAGAGAGGAACCATTTGCCCGAGGAAGTGGGTCGGGCTCTCGAATTGATCCGTCCGCGATTCGCCCGATGGTCGTTTGACCTGATCTTTGGAGTCCCCGGTTCGACGACTGCGCAGTGGGAGGCCGACCTGGAATCGGCTCTCGCACTTCAACCGTCGCATCTCTCTTGCTACGGGCTGGTTTACGAGAAAGGAACGTCGCTCTGGAAGCAATGGAATGCCGGGGAAGTCCGGTCGGTGGACGAGGAAGCCGAGCGCGCGATGTATGCCCACACGATTGACCGGCTCGCGTTGGCGGGGCTTGATCAGTACGAGATCTCGAATTTCGCGAATCCCGGTGAAGCATGCCGTCACAACATGATTTACTGGGCGAATGACGCCTATCACGGCGTGGGGCTCGGAGCGGCTCGCTATGAGGACGGCGTCCGGTCCGTGAATACACGTGACCTCCCCGCCTATCTCAAACGGGTCGAGGCGGGTGCCGATCCGACCGGCCCGACAGAACAACTCGACCCGGAAGGTCGGGCGCGCGAAACCGCCATTCTCATGCTCAGAAGGACAGTCGTCGGCTTGAACCGTGAAGATTTCGCCCGACGGACGGGCTTTGATCTGGACGCACTCGCCGCTGACGCCGTGACGAAGGCGGTCAGGCGAGGACTTCTGGAGGATGATGGGCTTCGGCTTCGGTTCACTCGTGAAGGGCTGTTTCTGGCGGATTCGGTTCTCTGCGACTTTCTCTAAAGAGCATGACGGATGGCTGATCGCTGAGGGGAAGATTTCCCCCCTCAACTCTCAGCCATCCGTCATCGAATCCAATGCCGTCACGCTTTACGAAGCTGATCCGCGCGAGCGGCCATCTTGAAGACGGCGGTCTGAAAGACGCCTCGCGCGTTGCCGCCGGCGGTCCGATAGGCATCGGTGAAGCCTTCGGCCTGGGTCCAGTTGATCACTTCCACGATTTGCTTGGCCATCAGGCCGAGCATCTCGTCGATCGTGGGAGCGGCGGGGGCGACGGGATCTGATAAGGCCATCTTCTTGTCCGGAGAGTCCCAGGGAGCGCCCACGGCGGATGCCGCCGCGCTTCCCACCGCTCCCCCGACCGGCTTCGAAGACGCCTCTTCCCAAGGGGGCGCATCGGCCTCTCGACCGCCACGATCCCGAGGATGCTCTTCTTCCTGAGTGATCGACTTTCCCTTTGGCAACCGTTCCTGAGGGTCTTTGGGGAGCCCGGCCGATGTATACATCTTGCCGTCAGCACCCACGCGGCCGGGGTTGTTGGGAATCTGGTTGCCGTCGATCAACATCCGGCGAATCTTGGCCACCAGCTCGCGACTCACGGCCAGTTCTTCCGCCATCCTGCGGTCGGACCAATCGTGGTGGAGCTTCATCTTCACCTCGACCGCCCTTCGGCGTTCCGCGCGGGTGAGCGGAAGACCGTGGAACAGGTTGACGCTTGCCACGAAGTCAAGGGCGTCGGTGAAGTTGCCATGAATCAATTCCGCCCTGATCGCTCGTTTCCCAAGCATCACGGCTGCGGCATGACGATGGTAACCGTCAGCCAGCAAAAGCTTTCCATCAACATCATAGACCGTGACCGGCGGAAGCCGTTGCCACGAGTCGGCGTAGCGCTCGACCGTGAAGTCGTCGAGGCGGTCACGCAGATACAGATTCGGGTCAAGGACAAGGTCGTCTAACGGAATCTCGCGGATCTCCACGACGCACGCTCCCAGGGGACGCATCACCCCGCGCCCGCCTTTCGGCAGGCCGTTTTCAAAACCCGGTTCCACCACTCACCTTGTCGGCCTAAGATCGGACCGACTTCGACGCGACTCGCGTCTATTTTCAAAATAAGGCGAATAGGGGAGTTGGGGGTTATCGGTAATGCGGGTTGTTCTCG
>JAYVYS010000364.1:0-2583 GCA_043784005.1 Isosphaeraceae bacterium | reverse complement strand
CCTGAGGGTCATGTTCTGATTCATCCTGAGGGAAGGGCCGCCGATGGAGCGATGGCCGAGGGCTTGGTGATCGTCGCGCGGGACCGGATCATTGGTCGCGCCTGGGCAAGAATTTATCCAATCCGCGAGCGACATCTTTTGACGACCGGTCGCCCGCCCATTCGCTTCGAGGAATCTTGAACGGCCTGCCGCTTCGACTTCACTCCGGATATTCGGATCGCTTGACTTCGTTGCAAACCCCTCTTTGATTTACCTTTACACCCTGTAGTACGATAACACCCTTCTTCCATTCTCAATCGCGCGGGAGTCCTCCCTAAGAGGGGGCTCTCTCGGGTTTTGTGGAAAGGGATCGCGACAACGTGTCGCAATCGTGGTAGCATTGACCTTTCCAGTCAATCGCGTGTGGCACGCGAGCGAAACGGGAGGGGTCGCATGCTGGACTTAAGCTCCCCGAGACACCTGGCCGGAGCGGGCGAGTGGAGCGTTGAGGGTCCATGGAAAGACTCTGGGCGCCCTGGCGAGCGCAATACGTACGTGAGTCATCGCGGCCAGAAAAAGCCGAAACCGGCTGTTTTCTGTGCGCCGCTCTCGCTGCGCCTACAAGTGAAGACCGAGAGAACCTCCTCGTCTGGCGACGCTCCCATTCTGTCGTCATCTTAAACCGGTTCCCATACAATAATGGACACCTGCTCGTCGCTCCGCTTGTCCATCGGGGCACGCTCGGAGAATTGTCGGGCGATGATCTGAGCGGGCCTGTGGAGACGTTGAAGCGCGTCATCGCGGTCCTGGATCGGATGATCAAACCGCAGGCCTACAATGTGGGCCTAAACCAAGGAAAGGCGGCGGGTGCGGGACTTCCCGGGCACTTGCACTGGCATGTCGTCCCGCGCTGGGACGGCGACACGAATTTTATGCCCGTTCTCGCTCAAACCAAAGTGATCGTCGAAAGTCTCCACGCGTTTTACGATCGATTCCTCGGCGAGCTCTCTCCGTCCGAAGGCTGAACTTTCCTACGCATTTGGAACGCGCTTTCCCAGATTCGGGAACTCGGTACGGACCCATACTCGTCAACTCTCGCGGCAAATCATCGCTTCATATTGACCTCGTCATTTGGGATCTCGGAAAGGTTTTCGCTATGCTTCTGATCATTATTCGTGCGTTATTCATCCTCACGGTCGCCGGATTCGGCGTTCAATTGGTCAAAGTTGTCAGCGCCGAGAAACTTGGAAGCGGTTACTTCGCATTCATCGTTGTCATGGTACTTGCCGTCGCGGTTCTCGCGGCGGACCAACTCACTCCTCGAAAAAAAATCCAGACGATCTCGGCGCTCTTTTTTGGGGTCCTCGTCGGTGTCATCCTCAGCGACTTGATCCGCAACGCCTTCGAGCCGACAATGCTACTGTTTATTAATGATAATGTCTGGAAGGGGTTTTACCCGGTCCTCACCGCCTTTGTTTGCTACTTTTGCGTCAGCACGCTGTTACAGACCAAAGATGATTTCCGCTTCATCATCCCGTACATGGAGTTTTCCAAGGAAGTCAAAGGATCACGTCCCCTGGTTCTCGACACCTCTGTCGTCATCGACGGTCGGATCGCCGACGTGGCCGAGACTCACGTCCTGGATCAGCCTCTTGTGGTGCCGCGATTCGTGCTTCAAGAGCTTCAGGGGATTGCCGATAGTTCCGACAAACTCAGGAGGAATCGGGGCCGTCGAGGGCTCGACATCCTCAATCGGCTCCAGAAATCGCCTGGGATCGAGGTTCGGATTCACGACTCGGAAATCCCTGAACTCGCGGGGATCAAAGAAGTCGATCAGAAGCTTGTCGTTTTGGCGAAACATCTCGGCGGCAAGGTGGTCACGAACGATTACAACCTGAACAAGATCGCTCGATTACAAGGAGTCGACGTGATCAACCTTAACGATATCGCCAATGCACTCAAGCCGATCGTCCTCCCGGGAGAAGCGTTGATTGTTAAGCTGATCAAGCGCGGGGAGGAGCCAGGACAAGGCGTCGGATACCTTGATGACGGCACGATGGTCGTGACTGAACAAGGAGCGTACCACCTCGGCGAGTCGGTAAAGCTGACGGTCACGAGCGTCTTGCAAACGAGTGCCGGTCGGATGATTTTCGGAAGGATTGAACCTGGCAGCCCCAATCCTAGACCCACCAATTCCGCCCCTCCACTCTCCGAGAGAGAAAGCCCGGGGCGTCAAAGCGATTGATAAGTGCGGATCTACGCAAGCTCTTCCCGGGAGTCATCGTTCCCGCCGTCATAAGGTGTCCGGCACCAATGACAGACGAGAATCGCGTGGCAACCCTCGCAGAAAATCCGAACCTCGGGACGAGAGAGAGCCTGGTAATCTTCCGATGTCGGAGGAAGGTAGGGCTCTCGACAAGCGTCGCAGAGGAGGGGACGTTCACAATAGGCGCAATCGATCATCGCAACACCCCTTCCCGATCGAGTCGACCCGGATCAAAGCGCGGCTTTCTCGGGTTTGAGGCAGCGACTGATCTGGCGGACGGCTTGACGGAGACGTTGCTCGTTTTCGATGAGGGCCAGTCGGAGGAATCCTTCTCCCGA
>JAYVYS010000363.1:0-2169 GCA_043784005.1 Isosphaeraceae bacterium | reverse complement strand
GCATTGTGATCGGAAGGGTTGTGTCGGCGATTGTGAACGCTCTTCCTCCAACATTGATGAATTTCTTACGGACGAGCCGTTGATTCTCGACGCTAACTCTCCGTATGATTTCTCACCCTCTCCAATGCGAAAGTCGCTTGTTAGAGGTGGGAGATCGCAGTTCTTGCTTGAAGTTCGCTAATCCTTTGATTCGGGAGTTGGAGATTTGTAATCAAGGGAAAATGGCGGAAAACGCGTGGACGATTTACTTGGCTAACGCGGATATTTGAGATTCGGAATCCGACCGAATCGTGTCCCAACACTTTCACGGAATTTCGCGTAATACAGAATACGTGGGAGCAAAAGCCTGCATCAATCTAAACAAGGCGGTGTCAAGAAGACCGGGGCTGCCCACAAGTCCCTGAGGTTCCCGAGGGGTCGGGAATACTCGGCAGTTTGAGGTTTAACTCGCCGACACATCTCACGAGTTCATGAATTCGTTACATCAGGTCGTCGAGACCAGGACGCCGGGCCCTTGTTGCTCGACGAGTTCCCGGTCCGTAGTGACATTTTTCCTGGACCCGATCGCGTCGGGCTCAGTTTCACTGGAGAGGATTGTATGGAGTTCCGCAAGATCTTGGCCTTACGTGGACCGAATATCTGGGCCCGACTCCCGGTTCTCGAGGCCTGGATTGATCTTGGTGCGCCGGGGACCGAAGCTCTTGCTGATGTTTCCGCGATCTACGAACGGCTGCGCGGCTGCATGCCCACTCTTGGCGAACGGCATGACCCACGAGTCCCCTCATCGATTGCCCAGCTTCTTGAGCGAGTGGTCGCTGAACTCCAAACGCTCTCGGACGTTAAAGTTCGATTCAGCACGACAGTCGCGACGTCCGAGCTCAATGTTTTTCAGGTCGTCGTTTCGTTTGTAGACGAGGTTCTCGCCCTAGATTGCCTCCACACCGCCCGGGCGCTCTGCGAGGCGGCGGCTGCCGGACGCTCGGTGGATGCCGGCGCGGAAGTCCGCCGGCTCCGTTCCCTAAATCACGAGGTCCGTTTCGGGCCCAGCACGGGTGCGATTGTCGCCGCCGCCGTAAAACGGGGCATCCCCGCGCGTCGACTTAACAAAGATAGCCTGGTTCAGCTCGGACACGGTGCCCTCGCTCGAAGGATCAGCACCGCCGAGACTAGCCGGACGGGCGCGATTGCCGAGGCGATTGCACAAGATAAAGAACTGACTCGCGACCTCCTCCATCAGGTCGGCGTGCCTGTCCCCGCGGGTCGACCGGTCTCGTCCGCGGAAGACGCCTGGGAGGCCGCCCGCGAGATTGGTGGCGCGGTCGTGATCAAACCCCGGTATGGCAACCACGGGCGAGGTGTCACCACCAACCTGACCACGCGCCCCCAGGTCATCGCCGCCTACGAGATCGCTAACGAGTCGACAAGCGATATCATGGTCGAACAGTTCGCGCCGGGAGACGATTACCGCCTGCTCGTCGTCGGCAGGAAACTCGTCGCCGCAGCGAGGCGAGAGCCTGCGCAGGTGGTTGGCGACGGAATTCAGACGATTGGCCAACTCGTTGAAGAGGTCAATCGCGACCCCAGGCGAGGCGACGGTCACGCCACCTGCCTGAGCAAAATCTCGATCGATCAGATCGCGCGAGTGACCCTGCTCGAACAAGGATATCTACTCGAATCGATTCCCGACGCGGGAACCCGGATTTTGATTCGTCGAAACGCGAATCTCAGCACCGGCGGAACCGCCAACGACGTCACGGAACTCGTTCACCCTGACGTCGCGTCGCGTGCCATTGAGGCTGCGATGATCATCGGCCTGGATATCGCGGGTATCGATTTGGTCATCGAAGACATCAGCAAGTCGATGGAAGCGCAGCGCGGGGTTGTGGTGGAAGTGAATGCCGGACCGGGCTTGAGGATGCACCTCGAACCTTCGGCTGGACAGCGACGCCCCGTGGGCGAGGCAATCATCGATTCATTGTTTCCCCCCGGTGATGACGGTCGCGTGCCGATCGTCGCCGTGACCGGGGTCAACGGGAAGACGACCGTAACGCGCCTCGTCGCCCATCTCATGGCGGCCTGGGGCAAGACCGTGGGGATGACGAACACCGACGGCATCCATATCGCCGACCGCCGCGTCGAAGCTGGCGACTGCGCCGGACCAAAGAGCGC
>JAYVYS010000362.1:0-2407 GCA_043784005.1 Isosphaeraceae bacterium | reverse complement strand
GTCCGATCCACCTGGGATTTTCGCACCCTGACCGATCGGAGAGGGAGTCCCGACCATGGCACAGGCAAGGCGTTTGCGTTTACGCCCGGCTCATTGGCTCGTTCTGATCCTGGCGCTGGCTCCAGCTTATAAGCTGGGTGAGCGGCTCTTCCAGCCCGGCCCGAAAAAAGTCACGGTCGAGGCAGTCGCCGCGGGCCGCGATTTGTTCAACCACGAGTGGACGGCCAAAGACCCCCTCACCGGTGGGGATGGCCTCGGTCCAGTCTTCAACGCGAAGTCCTGTCTTGAATGCCATAGCCAAGGTGGTCCCGGCGGTGGCGGACCGAACACCAAGAACGTGACGGTTTACGGCATTATCGGTGACACCGGCGGGATTCCCGCATCGGGAGTCGTTCATCAGAAGGCGATCAAGCCCGAGTTCCAGGAAACCCTGGCCCTGGTCCGCCCTGGTCTTCCGAACACGCCTTCGATCCCGCTCGCCGAATTGAACGACCGGACCAAGCCGCGCCGGACCGATGTCGTGATCACCCAGCGCAACACGCCGGCCCTCTTCGGTGACGGCCTGATCGACGCCGTTCCTGACGACACGTTGATCTCAAACATGCGTCAACACATGACAGC
The DNA here is from genome assembly GCA_043784005.1 of Isosphaeraceae bacterium. Lineage (GTDB taxonomy): Bacteria > Planctomycetota > Planctomycetia > Isosphaerales > Isosphaeraceae > JAYUFP01. The sequence goes on along the minus strand of JAYVYS010000362.1, from coordinate 1,786 downwards.
CGCACGGATTCTTGGGCTTAATGGCGCGAAGGATTCGAAAGTCAAAGGCCGGATCGCCCGCCTGGCCGACGGTCGGCTTGGACGGTTCGGCTGGAAGCTGGAATTCGCGACGCTGCAAGAGTTCGTCAAGGCCGCCTGCGCCAATGAGCTTGGCCTCTCCAATCCCGGCAGAGATCAAGCGACACCGCTCGGTAAGCCCAAATACAAGCAGCCCGGCATCGATCTCACCGACGCGCAATGCGTCTTGATGACCGACTTCATTCGAGGCCTGCCCGCGCCGGTACAGGTGATGCCCAGCGGCTCAGAGGCAACTGGCGTGGTGAGACGGGGCGAGTCTCTCTTCAGCGAGATTGGCTGCGCGGACTGCCATGTCAAGAATCTCGGCCCGGTCACGGCGATGTATTCGGATAATTTGCTGCACGACATGGGTGCCGACCTTCAATCGAGCACGGGCTACTACGGTTCGATCATTCCCCAGCCGTTGATCCGTAACGACAAGTTCGAGGTAACCCAGCAGCCCACCCCGGGCGAGTGGCGGACGGCACCCCTCTGGGGCGTGGCCGATTCGTCTCCCTATCTCCACGACGGCCGCGCCGAGACGCTCGAAGAAGCCACCGCGCTCCACGGCGGCGAGGCAATCGATGTTGCAGGCCGATTCGTGAAACTGCCTCACGCCGACCGCGAGGCAATCGTGGCTTTCCTCAAGACGCTGAAGGCTCCCAAGACGGAATCGTTCGCGTCGCGATGAACTTTTGCCGTTATTCCTCTTCGTCTTCTCTTCTCTTCTCTGATGGATTCCATGATGACTTCATCAGGGGAGGGGAGAATGGGGAACGATCCCGGCATCGACGAATTTTACTCGAACCTGGGCTGACGGCTTGAACGACGTCCCCATCATGGTTTGCGCCTGCGGAAAGCAGCTTCGCGCACCGGGTGCGAAACCCGGGCGCGTCGGCCGCTGTCCCGCCTGCGGCGGGGAGCTAAGAGTTTCGGAGGAAACTCTTAAAACGACTCTACTTACGAAGAAGTCAGAGGACGCCGAGCCGGAAGGTCCGAGCGTCCAAGTCGCCGCGAGGACCAGGAGGAAGAAACGGCTAAGGTCGTCCTCGCCCGACACGGACATCTGGGATGGTTTGGTCGCGGCTCCGTCACGTCCTGAAACCACGCTCCGGGAGAGTTTGCTTTACCCGCTTTGGGGTGCATCCGGAGTCGCGATCCTCGTTTTCCTGCCGCCCCTTTTCTGGATCACGTCCGTCCCATTCATCACGATGCTGACGGCCTTGATGGGAAATCAATCAGGCTTTTCCATTGCCGCTCTACTGATTTGTATTCCTGCCTTCCTCGGACTTTCCGCGGTTCTCGGTTACGTGCTTCTGTTTCTGGGCAAGGTAACTGCTTCGAGCGCGATGGGCGAGATTCACCATCCTCATCTGCCGGACTGGGATCTTTCATCGATCTATTTCGGACTCGGGCGTTGGATCTGGGCCGGGCTGATCGGAGGGATAATCGGGGGGTTGCCCTGCGTGGTCTACTGGATCTATTGTGGGGACATCGGTTTCTTCGACAGAATCATTCTCGTCGAGTTGGCGGCGGTAGGTGCGATCTACGGCTTGATGGCATTACTGGCGTCGATTCTCTTTGAGGATCTGCTCGCGGCGAACCCGATCACGGTTGTCCGCGCGATCATGACGGTTGGCCTGGATTATGCCCGGCCTTGCCTGGTCGCGGGGGTCGTGATCGTGGTGGTCAGCACATTATTCGCGAGCGCATTCGAGGTCGAGAATCC
>JAYVYS010000361.1:0-4949 GCA_043784005.1 Isosphaeraceae bacterium | reverse complement strand
TTGATCGTCGTCGCGCACGGAGTCGTGATCCGAGTCTTCCTGACGTCGGTGCTCGAAGGTCGAAACGCGACGGATTTCGACACGTTCGCGATCGACAATGTCGCCCTCAATGACCTGCGCTGGGACGGCGCGATTTGGACCGCCGCGGCATTAAATCGCCGAATCGGTGAGAGTCACGATGACTTCGCGTGGTGAAATGGGTGTTCATGCCGCGGGGCTCGCGGAGTCGTCACCATTCTTGAGCGCTTCCCATTCGTCCCATGAGTAAAGCACCTCGCGGGCGGCACCACTCTTGAATTCTCCGACGATCCCATCCTCGGCCATGAAGTCAATCAATCTGGCCGCGCGTCCATAACCAATCCCGAGCGCGCGCTGAAGCAACGAACATGACCCGCGTCCTTCGCGGATGATGATCTCGATCGCGGGTTCATAGAGCTCGTCACGCTCTTTCAGCCCCGCGGCGCGGCCCTTGCCTCCGGGTCCACCACTTACCTGAAGCTGAATCAGCTCTCTACTGAACTCGACCGGATATTGTTCGAGATATTGACAGACTCGATTCACTTCAATGTCTGAAACGTAAGTCCCCTGCGCCCGAACAATATGCGACGTTCCGGGGAACAGGAAGAGCATATCGCCATTGCCAAGGAGCTTATCCGCGCCCATCTCGTCGAGAACCACGCGAGAGTCGCCCCGGCTCGCCACCTGGAACGCGATTCGAGCGGGGAGATTGCCTTTGATAAGCCCGGTAATCACGTCAACGGTCGGCTTCTGGGTCGCGACGATCAGGTGCATCCCGACCGCTCGGGCCTTTTGCGCGAGCCGGACGATGTGTGACTCCACCTCCTTCGCGGCCGTCATCATCAGGTCCGCCATTTCGTCGGCGATGATCACGATGTAAGGCATGTAAGTCGGAATCCGCGCGGCTTCCTCGTCGTCTTCAGGACGAAGTCGGTTAAAGATCTCATCGGCACCTAATTGATTGTATGACTGGATGTTACGGACGCCCGCCCTGGCCAGATAGGTGTACCGTTCATCCATCTTGTCGCACGCCCAAGAGAGCAGCGACTCGGCCTTTTTCATGTCGGTGACGACCGGGTGCATCAGGTGCGGGATGCGTTTGAACTGCGAGAGTTCGACCATTTTCGGGTCGATCAGGATGAGCTTTACCTCGTCGGGCCGCTTGGTCATGAGGATCGAGAGAATCATGGCGTTCAAGCAAACCGATTTGCCGGTGCCGGTTCGACCCGCGATGAGAAGGTGAGGCATATCGGCCAGGTCGAACGCGAGTGGTTGGCCCTTCACATCTTTGCCGAGAAAGAGCGGAATCTTGAGCTTATCGCTACGAGACTGGATGGTATCGATCACCTCGCCCAGCTTGACCATGCCGCGACGGTCGTTGGGTACCTCGATCCCGACGGTGGTCTTCCCGGGAATGGGAGCGACGATCCGGACCGACGGAACCGCGAGCGCGATCGCCAGGTCGTCCGCCAGACTGATGATTTTTGAGACCCGAAGTCCCGCCTCAAGTTCGACCTCAAATTGAGTAATGACCGGACCCGTATCAATTTGGACGACGCGGACCTTGTAGTCAAAATCCAGGAGAGTTCGTTCCAGTAACATCGCTCGGGCGTGAATCTTCGCCTCGTGCTCTTGAATCGGGAAAGGCGGAGATGGCTCCAAAAGCTCGACCGGCGGCAGCCGGAATGAGGCGTTCGAGCCCCCGGTGTGCGGCACGGCTGCGATAAGACTTGGATCGCCCGATCGGGTCACTACCGGTTGGTTCAACCCGCGAACCGAAGGCATGTTCATCGGAGCAAACGGTGGTGGTGCGATCTGGCCGGCCAAAGGAGCCGTCGAGATCTTGGGCGGAGGAAGGCGATCGGTGCTGAGGACCGTGAAATTTGGGCTCGGTAGCATCAGCGGCTCCCCGATCAGTTGGGAACCTCGTTCGTCCGAATTCGGTTCGTGTGAAGGCCTACGAATTAGTGTCGTGATCTCTCGCGCGGGCCAGACGAAGAAGGCATCATGGGCCAGGGTCAGACCGACCACACCGGCTGCGCCCAGAATAAGGATCATGCCGGCGAAACCGAATTGTCCGTAAAGCAAGATTGTCAGGAGGGCGCCGAGGTATCCGCCTGGACCCACAGGAGCCGTCGGGCGCAACGGCGAGCCGAACCACTGCGCAACCGACGAAGCGACGGCGATGATGAGTGCGAGACCCACGAGTCGAACCGCGAGGTCGGCCAAGGATCGGCGTCGAAAGAGCATCAAGTCGACAACCGCGAGCCCGTATAGGATCAGGAGAGACGCCCATCCGACCGTGACGTAGAAAGCGTGGGCGAGCGTCGCCCCGACCGGTCCGCCGGGATTTTGAGCGGGATGATTCGCCGGGTCGGCCGAAGCGCCGGGAAGATCGGCGGCGTTGTAGCCGATCAAGCTGATCGCCAGGAAGAGTGTGGCGATCAAGAGGGCCGAAGCGGGAGCATGTCGCGCCAGCGTCTGTCGGTCAAACATCTCGGACCCTCGGCGCGCACTGGGGACGCCCGGCCCGAGACACGCACGCCATCGACACCCTCGGCCGAGGCGGACGCCGGACCCCTCTTTTGGAGATCGGCCGGCGCGACCACCTCTCTTTCACTTTCGCGCGACGAGTGCCGCGAACCTGAGTAGACAAGGGTGCGAAGAGCTCGCACCGGCTACATTTAGTCCTGCGGTTGGGTCAGGTCGACCGTTCCGCCGTCGATATCTTCGGCAGACTCGGCGGTCTTCACATTACCCGAGAGGTCGAGGAAAATTTTGTCCTGCATGATCTCCTGAATCACCAGCAAGATCTTGTCGTTGGTGCGGATGTCGACCAGCGGACGCGCGCCCTGGTTGAGCGCGATCATACGCTTCTGAATCAAGGTGGAGAGTTTGAACCGGCCGCCGACTTTGTTGACGATTTGCTCTTCCTTCAATTCTTCAATCATCGTGAGCCTAACCTCCAGGACCGTAGGACTTCAGCAAAGTGATGAATTCGGACACGCAACGGTCGAACTTGTCGTTGACGAGATGCACGTCATACCAGTGGGCCTCGGCCAGTTCTTCTCGGGCCGTCCTAAGCCGACGATTGATGATGCGGTCAGATTCGGTGCCTCGCTGCCGAAGGCGTTTTTCAAGAGAGCGGAACTCAGGTGTTTTGATGAACACGAAAAGGGCAGTCGGAGCGGAATGGCGGACTTGAAGAGCGCCCTGCACTTCAATCTCAAGGAGAACCAGCTTCCCGGAGGAGAGCGCGTCGAAAACAGGCTTGGCGGGCGTTCCATAGCGATTGTGATTATAGACTGCCGTTTCCAGAAACTCATGTCGTTCGATCGCCAACTGAAAATCTTCGGGCGTCGTAAAAAAGTAATCCACTCCGTGTCGTTCGCCTGGTCTGGGATCTCGCGTCGTTTCCGAGACTGAGAGTACGGAGTCTACCTTATGACTCTCAATCACCGCGCGGACGATCGAACTCTTACCACTTCCCGAGGGACCGGAGACGACCACGAGTTGCCCGGAAAGTTCGCCCCATTCTTCAACCCACATGGTCGCGCTTCCTCACAATCACTCCACGTTCTGGATCAACTCGCGAATCTTTTCGAGCATTCCCTTGATCTCGACCACTCCGCGACTGATCTCGATGTCATTGGCTTTGGAGCCGATGGTATTGGTTTCTCGGCCCATCTCCTGAACCACGAATTCGAGCTTTCGCCCCGCGCTTTCCGGCTCATGAATCACGTCAAGGTACTGACCGAGATGGGCGCGCAAGCGGATCACCTCTTCGGAGATATCCGCCCGTTCGGAGAAGATCCCGATCTCGCGAACGAGATCCCGCGCCTCGATCGTCACCCCTTCGTTTTGAACCAAGGCTTGCACACGTTCAGTGAGTCTTTTGTGATAAGTCGCGACAACTTCGGGTCCACGATCGGCGATGATGGTGAGGTGGTCCGCGATGCTTTTCCCCATCACGAGCAATTCGTCCCCCATCGCCCGCCCTTCCTCGGCGCGAGAGCCTTGAAATTTTCTCAAGGCCTCCTGAACGGCCGAGGACAACGCTGGCCAATCGGAGTGAGGGTCATCGGCTGGGGGCTTTCGGTCCTCAACCACGCCTGGCAACGAGAGCAGGGCCGCCATGTCGACCAAAACGCCCGGTGGGTCTTGAATTGACATAAGTTGCTCACGATAGCTCGCGAGCGCCACGATATTAAGGCGGTAGTCATCAGCCTTGCGTGGTCGTTCCACGCGAACTTGAAGGTTGATCGTGCCGCGACGAACCGTTTCCCGTATGAGACGTTCGAACTCGGGTTCAAGTGCCGTGTAGGGCTCACTCAACTTTGTGATGATCTTGAGATGGCGGTTATTGACCGAGCGGACTTCAACGCAAACCGACCAACGAGCGTCTTGAAGTCGCGCCTCACCGTAGCCCGTCATGCTCAAAAGCACAAAATCATCCCCTTCCGAAAGAGTGCCGAACCATCGCGGGCGCAGTCGTTTCGGTTCGTCGAATCACTTCGGCTTCGTTGGGGTGGAGACATCCGGAATCGCGGGAACCCCAACCGGAGCCGAAGGGGACGGAACAGGCGACCCCGAAGGAGCGGGGATGGCGGTGCCGGAAGCGGGTTTGGGCGTGCTGGTAGTAACCGACTTGCCCTTCTCACCCGGCTTTGTCGAGACTTCCTTGGACTTTCCGGCCGACTTGCCGTCATCAAAGGCGGAAGTGCGAGGCTGGTTGTAAAGGACGACCAGAATCAGACTGAGGACGATCCACACGGAGGCGGCGACGATCGTCACACGAGTGAAGACGTCTCCCGACTTCGTGCCGAAGGCACTGGAGCCGCCGACACCTCCAAAAGCACCGGCGAGTCCCCCCCCTTTTCCGCGCTGAATGAGGATCAGGCAGATCAGGAAGAGGCAGGTCAAGACAATCA
>JAYVYS010000360.1:0-10378 GCA_043784005.1 Isosphaeraceae bacterium | reverse complement strand
AACGGGATGCAGCCCCTGAGCCAGCATCTTCCCGTCGTCCTCGCCCCCAAAACCATCGACAACGACCTGGGTCTGAACTACTTGGACGAGAGCCAGGAGTGGATTCGCGAGGTCGACGAACGCAACACTAAGGGGTATCACTACTTGAAGAGTCCCAATCGGGACTTCGAACTCGACGAAATCGTCAATTACGCGACCCCCGGCTTCGCGACGGCGGTCTATGTCTCGTCGTTGAGTGTGGAACGAATCCGAACCACGGCGGAAAGTCATCGACGTGTGGCAATCATCGAAGTGATGGGCCGGGACTGCGGCATGATCGCGCTCGGCGCGTCGTACGGCCAGCCCGACATGATTCTCGTCCCCGAATCGCCGATCGACCCGGAGCCATTCGTCGAACGTGTTCACGCGATCCTCGACATGCAGAAGCATGCCGTGATTTGTTGCTCCGAAGGCATCGTCGGCAAAGACGGCGTGATTCTCGGCTCCGTAACATCAAGCAAAGATCCCGCGGGGAATATCCAATACGCCGGCGCGGCCGAAGCCGTGAAGCGAATCCTGGTCGAAAAACTCGGCGACGCCTTTTTCACCCGCAAACGCCGAAACGAAAGCGCCGACGCGGCAATCTTCGTGCGTAAGATCGGGCACACCCAGCGCGGTGGAAGACCCATCCAGTTCGACCGCTTCTATGCCTCGCAACTTGGCGGCAAGTCGGTCAATCTGCTGCTCCAGGGATATCACAACTGCGTCGCCACGCTTCAGTACACCGACGGCAGTTTTTCCACCGCGAGTGTCGATGCGAACAAACTACGCGATCGATGGGGCACCATCCACGCTCGACCCTTGGCAACTTCGTTCTACGATCCGAAGCGCTTTCAGCCGTCCGCCAAAGGTGTCGCGTACCTTCGCAGCATCTTCGCAAACGCGCTCGGGCTCGACGATGTCGAATCCATCCGGTCGATTTTCAACACGGGAAACATCGTCCACCCCTATGACTCGGTGAATTATCACATCCACAAGCGTATCCAACGTCTCGAAGCCCTTGACTAGCGGCTTACGTTCGGGCTGCTCAAATCTTTGGAGTGCGCTGCTTGTCAATCAAATGAGCGGTTCCCCCTCACCACCCTGGAAAGCGGGGGTGAGCGTCCGCGCACTCCAAAGATTCCCTTCCACAAACCCCCAGCCATTCGTTGGTGAACCGGTCTGAAAAGCGATCCGACATACCGTCGCGATCAATGATGAGCACGAGATTGGACCTTCGATCAGCTCGGTTTGAGAGCGCGAAGGTTTGTGTCCGTTGACGCAATATCGATTGGGCGTCGCAATTTCTCTGCTTCGGCACAGAGCTTGCCGACTTGCCCTGGGATGGTCCAGCGGCTATAGCAGAGACGTTAACCACGCAGACGCCTTCGAAAGGGTTGCGGATCAGGATTTTTCGTCGCCCCTCTCGCGAAGCGACTCTCACCCATTGCGAAGACCCCCGAGGTGATCTGTGACGACCCACATCGCGCCACACCCTGACCGCTCACGACTTCTATTCCACCGAATCCACAGCCCTACCGGCTCCGACGGTAACGCCGGATCCGAGCGATACACTTTCGCCGACGCAATCCGAGCGGGGCTTCTTCGTCAACCCAAATCCCTGCCCTTCACTTACTTTTATGATGAAATCGGCTCGGATTTATTCGATCGGATTTGCGCGGTTCCGGAGTATTATTTAACACGCACTGAGGATTCCATCCTTCACGACCATGCTCGGGAGATGGTGGAAGGTTGGTCAACTCCGCCAACTTTGATCGAATTGGGGAGCGGCAGTGCGGAAAAGACGCGAAGGCTAATCACAGCGGCCATCACTCGTTATCACAGGCTCCATTTCATTCCGATTGACGTATCCGGGAGCGCGCTGGAAGATTCCGCCAGGCGATTAATTCGCTCCTTCCCCGCGCTGAGAGTGACAGGGCTTGTTGGCGACTATCACGCAGCGCTTTCGGACATCCGGACGAGGGTCCGTGAGCCCAAGTTGATCGTTTTCCTGGGATCGAGCCTCGGCAATTACGAGCCGGACGCCGCCGTTGCGCTACTGACAAAAATCGCGGGAGCGATGAACCCCGATGACCGGCTACTTCTCGGCACGGACCTTGTGAAAGATCCGACGGTTCTCGAACGCGCGTACGACGACTCCCAAGGGGTGACCGCTCGGTTCAATCGCAATCTTCTCGTGCGTATCAATAGAGAGTTTCGGGCGGATTTCGCGATCGATTGTTTCCGACATCGCGCAATCTATCGCCCGGAACTCGGGCGCGTGGAGATGCACCTCGTGAGCCGGATATCTCAGTCCGTGACGATCCCCGGCGCTGGTCTGAAAGTCGCATTTGAAGAGAACGAATCCATCCACACGGAGAACTCCCACAAGTATGACCCCGTAGGCCTCGCCGCGATGGCCGAACGCTCGGGGTTCGTCGAAGAGACCGCCTGGACCGACCAGAAAGGATGGTTCCGCGTCCAGCGCTGGCGGTTGGCTTGACCGAGGTTGGAAGTCCACGAGCCAATGTCGAATTACCTATCCTCGATCGCCGCGGGGCTGGGAGCCGGACGGCGTCCGGAGACGACAGCCATGACTCCCAGTGCCAGAACCCAAATGAGAAAAAGCCCGAGCGCCGCTTGAAAGCGACGCCGGGCAGTGTGAACTTGGCGGGTCTCAGGTGCGATAACGCTTTCATCCATGCTTAGATCCCCCATCCTGTCCATGTCAAGCAACCTCATCAAGCGTGAGCACAAACTCACGCCGAAACGTGGTCTCGAAATCGAAGACATTGTCGAAGTCCGACCGCGAGTCGGCAGGAGTCTTCTCGAGGTCGCCGGATTTGATAAGGTTATAAACAATCTCTCCGAGATCCGACGTCGACTGGATACCCCAGAGTTTCAAGACACCAAGGGCCATTAACCCATACTGATCAAGAGCGAGAAGTCTCACTCCCACGCAGAGATCGCGCCCGGTGACGTGTCGCGAAGCCGCAGTCGAGCGGGCTTTGCCTCGGGCACGCAGCTTTGACTGCTTCTTGAGGTTTTTCGTATATTCGAGGGCCTCGAATATAAAATGGTAGGCGTGGATCGTGTAACGCGGGTCGCGGGCCAAGATGCCGGCAAGTTCATTGCGCAGGCTCATGAGCGTTTTTCCTCGAAACCCTGGTCTGGGTGCCGGGCTCTCACATTTCAGCGCGATCCTCGTCTTCGTCGCGCTGAGGTTGTGCCTTTTTCTCGATGCCGAGAATCTCACTCGGGTTGACGACGATTCGGCGACGATCTTCGAATTCCACGACCACCTTTTGGGCGAGAATCTCAAGCGCGATCACTCGACCCTGACCGCGTTGAGTGACGACCTTGGAACCGATCGCGGGCAAATCGCGTTCAAGAGCCAAGTACGTATCGAACTCATACCGCAGACAGCATTTTAGGCGGCCGCAACGTCCCGAGATCTTCGACGGGTCCAACGTCGTCTTCTGGAGCTTTGCCATTCGCATCGAAACGGGGGGCATTCGGGAGAGATGGGTATTGCAGCAGACGGGTTTCCCGCAGTCTCCATAATCCGCCAGAAGCTTGGCTTCGTCGCGGACACCAATCTGCCGCATCTCGATACGCGTCTGCATCGCACGCGCGAGATCCTTGACAAGGTCGCGGAAATCAACCCGTTTTTCAGAAAGGTAGTAAAAGACCATTCGCTCTCGGCCAAGCAGGATTTCTACATCGACGAGGTCCATTTGAAGCCGACGCCTCGCGATGAATTCGCGGCAGGCTTCAAATCCGGCTTTACGAGACTCGGCGAGGGCTGGCTCAGTTCCGAGGTCTTCGGGTTGCGCACCGCGAAGAATCTCACCGCGCACCGGGTTTTCGAGATATCGCGACACCCGTTCGTTGACTGGGCAGAGAACTTCGCCAAACTCTGTTCCGCGGTCGGTACGTACAACCACTCGCTGACCACGAGGGTGATCCTGGCCCGAAAGGCCCGAATACTCGCCCAGTAGCCGCATCTGGCCGTAACGAATAAGGAAAAAGTTCGACATCTTGGAGACTCTAAGGTCGCGCTGGCGACAGCAATCATAAACGGATCTTACCGCCTACCGCCGCGTCTCACAACGTCGACAACGTCTGAGGTGAGAGGATTGTCCCGTGATGTCCGTAGCGGATTCCTCTTTCTCCGGAACGGCAACCTACCCATAATGCGCCATGTGAGAGGCACGGATGGCTCAGCGCCGTCGAGTTCACACACCAACCCGACCAACGCGAAGGAATGGATCGTCATGGCGAGCGAGGAATTGTTGGCACTCCTGGTTTGTCCGTTGGGCAAGGCACCGTTGCGGCGAGAGGGCGATTCCCTGATCTGCATCCGTTGCGGCCCCCGGTTCGCAATCAAGGACGGTATTCCCGACATGCTCATTGAGGAGGCGGAACTTCCCCAAGGGTGTGGCACTCTCGGCGACCTTGAATGTGTGAAGAGCGGCGTCGCAAAGCTCGACCCCTCCTGATGGGAACCTCTCAGGAACTTCGATCGACAACGCAAGTGATGCAGTCTTGCAAGGTCACCCGTCCGGCGACGGCACCGCGACCCTCGCGGCATTCGGTCAGTTCCGAACAGCCACACTCCGGTTGTTCGGAGAGTGGTAGCACCAAACCTCGACCGGCGCAAGACGCGACGGTGGCAAGGATTGAGTCGAGGTCGTGAGGAGTATGAAGGGACGCTTCGGCCTGTGTTCGTGCGAGGCGGACCAATTCGTGACGGTAGTCCTGGCGGAACCTCGCAAGAGCGCAGAGCCTCGGAATAGTCTGACCGAGGCAGACCGCCCCGCAGGCCGGGACGGGACAACTCACGCATCGCATGTTCTTTTCTTATTAAAACTGTTGACGGAACCCCATGTTTTAGACACGCTTCGCGCCCTCATTCGCTAATCGCGACGACACTGGTCGCGTCGCCGCCGGGATAAATTTGGCCGTTAGACAGCAGGAATGGGCTGCACGTGTTTCCGGGCTGGCCGGCGAGCCATCGATATCGGATGGTATCACTGAACGGCGAACCGTAGAGCGAGGTCGCGTACACCCGTCCAAGGCAGAAGAAACCGCTCGCACAAAAAAATCGGTACCAAAATAGGTCAAAAGTAATGTTGTCTATAAAACTGGTGGAGCTTATGAATGACTTGGCGCCGATTCCGAGAGGTGCGAGCTCTGGAGGAAGCGTAGTATAGTTAAGAACGGCGTTCTGAAAGATTCCGACGTTGGCTTCCGGATGAACGACGCTCATGTGGAGTGTCGGCGGGATGAGACAGGGGCAGCCGGGAACTGTGATCTTGTTTGAGGCCTTACCCATGTGCTCGGCAACCCATCGGCTGCCGATGAGACGACAGATGAGGTTCTCACCTGCCACCGGGGCTTTTGAACCCACGACGAAAACCGGAAAGGATCGCGAAACGTCGACCGTGAGTATCCCGGAGCCCGCCTCCACTTCGGTGCCCGCAACCAAGACGGGGTTTACGGAAAAGTATGCCCCGGTCGCTTTGGGAACGGTGGGATTGGCGTAGACCCGACCGACCAAGGTGGGATAAATCACGCTTGCCGTTTCGTTCCGACGACGGTTCGCTTGCCCGGTTGCCGCATCGACGGCTCGCAGGTCGGTATTTCGGTCAGCCGTCATATCGGAATACCCATCGATTGCCGACGAACGTCGTGACGATTTGGGTTCCCGAGGGCGGAACCGTCGATCCAAGATTCAGCGCGAAAAAAGTGGAGGTCGCGGCGGTGAGAACGCCCCCTCCTCCTTCAATCTCCGCTCCCAGAAGCGTCAACGCCTGACAGGCGTAATAGCTCTGTGCAGCCGTCGGATAAGTTCGCAGCGTCGTTGTCCTCGCAAGCAATGCCGGTGCCCCAAGGAACGGGGCGACGAGATTGCGCCTTACATCTTCAGCGAGTGCCGCCTCCCGAACCTGAAATCTCAGGGCGTCGTCCTGGCCTCTCATCGGCGTGCCCCTCGATGGTCGGAAAGTTGAAGGGTGGTGTATTGTCGCGAGTCGAAGTCCCACGTGAGCGAGACGATCGACGGAAAGATTTCACCTTCGTCGATCGGTGCCCCGGGATTCGTTCGTAACGAGAGGTTCCGACCCTGAATCGAACGGATTTGGTCGCCGATCCGATAAGCGTCCGTGAATCGAGGAATCGTCACCGAACCGGCAACCTCGCCGGCTTCCCCTGCGAGTCGCCTCGCGGACGCCTCCGCCGTGGCGTCCTCGGTGTCGTCACGCACAACCACCGGCTGACCGGTTGTGTTGAACTCGCTCAGCGCGCCAACCACCTGCTTGAAATAGCGGTCGCCCGCATCGATACGCTTGGTGATCGCGAACGACGTCGCACTTGAGGGCCTTTGCCCCGCAACCGCCGTCAGGCCTCGATCTCCCGCAATGACACACGTCAGTCGCAGAACGAAATGAGTCGCCCCGGTCTTGGCCTGGTCCTCAACTCCTCGGACAACCCCGGAGGGATAAGGTAAACCCGCTGCCGTGGGTGCTCCCACATTCCAACCATTCGGGTTGGGGATATTGATCCAGACACCAAGACGATCCTGGAGCAATTGAAAACCTCCGACGACAGTCTGCCAGGTCCCCGTGCCATTCCATATTCCAGGAGACTTCCCCACGTAGTCTGTCGAGATCGCCAGGCGGACCCTCAGCGGCTTGTAATTCGAATCAGTCGTAAACAACTCCCCCGAAGGAATGCGTCTCCGTTTCACATACGGTTCGGGGTTCAATTTGGTGGCCACGCCAAGCAACGCGGCGAGCGAAGGGACGTCGTTTACCATCGCGGCGGTCGCGAAATTCCAGTGGCCTTCGCCTGTCTCGTCGAAGACGTATAGCCGATATTTGTCCCGGTTGACCGTGCTAAACGAGGATGAACTCAGGTCGAATGACTGTATGGACTGAGCGCTGGCGGCATCGGACGTCGAGATCGGAAAGCCCGGCGCGAGGACAAAGGACGCCTCGTAGCGTACGGGGTCCGAGGTTACCGCATAGACGTTGGCGACCCCGGCGACGTCGCGTGCAAGCCTCGCCTGGGCGAGGTTAGTCCTGGAAGGGTCGAGCGACTCCCCGGAAGGCTGAAGATACAAATCCTTGTACGTCGAGGGAGCGCCGTCCTGCCTCCGAAAGATATCGAGTCTTGTACAGGGATCACCATTCAAGTCGCTCTCAAGACGGAAGACCATCCCAAAGCCGTTTGGCTCAAGCAACTCGTGGACGGCGACAGGCCACGGTTTCCCTGTCGCTGGAAAATCCGGCACGATGATGGGTTCGCTCTTGTACGTGCTTGGATTCGAGGGATTCATGGTCACGCCCGCGATCGGCGAGCGGCTGTCGAGAAGCGCGTCGATCAGGCTTCCGGCCGGATTGGCAATGTACGCCTCGTCCGAGTTGTTCCGATAGCAGAGATAACGAACGGCCATCGGAAGGGTCCACAAACGTCGAACATCGGGGCTGCGGACGACGAGAGGGTCAAGGAACGTGGGGAACGTGGCGTTTTTCACGTTCTTTGCGTCCGCCGATGCGGGGGTCGCGTTCGGCAGGCCACTTGGATTGAAGTAGGTGGATAAGTCGGTCTCCACATCATCGACCTTCGTCGGGTTGTCCGCGTCTCGCATCAAGGCACCGCCGACGGGGCTGTCCCATTCCCGGACAGCCACACCATAGGCGACGAACGTAACGAGTTCTTGAGACGGGGAGAGCGTTAACTCGGGCACCTGGGCGAAGCCATCAAACAGTGGCGTCGACGAGCCGTCGGGATTGAAACCGAAAACGACCAACCGATCATCGTTCTGAACGACGTTTACGAGGGTACAGTCGTAGGACATCGCTTGTTCAAAAGAGGTCGGGTCGGTAGATGGGTCGGCAGGATTGAAAACGTAACGAAAGCGCGCGACGCCGGGATAAGGTCCTTCACGGGACTCGATCACCATGACGCGGACGTTGGGAAGATTCTGGTATCGGGATGAGCCCGACGGCTGATAGCGGTAAACGCCGACAAGAGCGGGGCTTCTTGACAGCGAAATCGTGGAGGACTCGATCGAGGCGGATGCTGGCATGATGGCCCTCTCAACTCGACATCAATCCGTGGCGCTTCATCGCGGCGATGAGCGCGTTCACCTTCGACGCCAGAGTGGCGAAGTTTGCGTCAATCGCTGACTGAGAGTAACTCGGGCCGACGTCAAGCAGAGTGTTCGTCGCGATACCCGTCGAGTTATCGACAACAGTCGGGAGAACGGGAGCCTGTGTCGCCGGAGTTGAACCGAAAAAACCCAGAGTCGAAGTATCGGGGTTGACCACGAAAACAGGATTGCCATTCGCGGATGTAACGACGGAGAACGACCCTGCCATCGCGTCGCCCGTCTTCAAAACGAACCCAAGTCCCGATCCACAGGCTTGTGGCCCGACCCGTTCGTCACCGATTGACACGATCGACGAACTACCCGTGATCACTGTCGCAATCCGGACATGAGACGTTGACGGAAATGAAGCGGAAGAGGAAAGAACGCCGGCATTCGTCAACCAGAGTGCCGAAGTGGAAGACGCCGGCAGTGCATAAGTGGAGACTCCGGGAAACACTCCGATCGTTCCATCTCCCTTCAGGTAAGTTCCGCTAGTCATACGGACATTCAGGGAGGTGCTAGGCATCTCGGTCGGCGTCGCGATCAGACGGCCAATTGCCGCAAGGCCGTCAAGGAAATCCGCGTTGGCGTTCAGCGGGAGGTCCCAGTATCGGTCGGCAGTCGCGGGTTTCTGCAACAAGGCGTTCGTTGTGAAGGTCGTGGGCACGGACATCACCTATGAATCAAGAGGGGGAGGCAAGCCATCGAAGTGTGACTCGCCTCGTTGAAGGCCCTGAGTAATCATAATTCAATCGACGACCATCCGGGCCGATGGCGGGTGGTCGAGGTGCGGTCGTCACACTCACGGAATAAGAGATACCGATTCCGCGATCGATACGTGCCTTATCAAACGGGACGACGGCGAACTTCCAGACTCCGCTGGACAGACTCTCGGACGTCCACAAATAGTTCGTCGCCACCCGACCAAAACCGCCAAGACCAAAGCCCCCGAGTCCGAACCCGTCGACGATCCGTCCACCTGGATAAGCTGGCACTTCATCCACGGCAACGGAACGATCCACAGCAGCCCCTGCCGTTGGCGAGCGATAAATGCGGAATCCAAGTAGATTGTCTTCTCCCGACGCGTCAAGATAGGTGCCCCCAACCCATGCGATCTGGATGTTGTCCCCACGCTGACTCAAACCCGGCAGGCTGGAAGAGAAGTCGACACACGCTTCACGCGACGCCACAATCCCGACATCGACCCAGACGTTACGAGACGAAGCTCCGGGCGGAATCGGTACGCGGCAACTCCGAGACGTGCCGGACCAAGCGAGACGATGATCGAGGTACACCTGAAAAATCACGGGATCAGGTACGATCGAAGTCCAACGGATGAATAGGTCGGGGCCGTCCGGAAGAAGGCTAACTACGCTGATCGCATCCTGAGAGAATGCCATGAGGATTACTCCAGGTGCAGGAATCGAGCCTTGTACGCACGAAAAAGCAAACCACTCGGAGATCGCCTCACTCGTCCTTGTGGTTGAAAGACGTCGAGGCGAACACTTGTCCAACTCACTCCCAGAGTGTCGATAAGAACCCGTGCGACACCATCGTTGAACGATCGGAAGAGAGACTCAGATGCCGCGAGCGAGACGGACGAAACACCGAAAAGAAGTCCGGAGGCCTGGGTAATTCTGCCGCGAAGGCCGCCGTCGAGGCTTTCAAGACCACTCAGGCCGAAATAGGCGTTCAATTGCTTTTCTCTCGGGTTATCCGCGGTGACCATTGAGACGGCCGTTCCGAAAATGTTCGTCCCCCCAAAAGATGCCATAATCGACCTTTTATTTGTAAATTTAGAACGTTGAGGAATTGTGGTCAGTCAATGGCAAATAGCTCTGCAAGCCTTTCCGGAATTCGTCGAGTAGTTGCTGAAGCAACTCGTTGGTCTTGGAAAGGTCAAGACCGTGTCCTGAAGCAGAATCGGAAGTCGCGTAAGGTGCGGAGACTGGACCGAACGAACCCTGGGTGCCAATCGACTGGCTCGGGTCCGAAGACCACAACGCCGTTGTATTCGTGTCTCGTCCACCGACAGCCAATCCCGCCTGATCGCCAAGAAACGGAGCAAACGATTCACTCGACACGCTTGATAAGTTCAATCGAGCGAGGCTTGAGGAGTCTGTCGCCGCGGTCGGAATGGCTTGCGAGACAACGGGCCCGGCAGCATCGCCATTCGCGGATCTGTCCGGTGGCGGTGCGTCG
>JAYVYS010000359.1:0-2281 GCA_043784005.1 Isosphaeraceae bacterium | reverse complement strand
TTCAGCTCCTGG
Source organism: Isosphaeraceae bacterium (assembly GCA_043784005.1). Classification (GTDB taxonomy): domain Bacteria; phylum Planctomycetota; class Planctomycetia; order Isosphaerales; family Isosphaeraceae; genus JAYUFP01. The sequence continues at coordinate 2,269 of JAYVYS010000359.1, read as the reverse complement.
CGAAGCTGGTAAATCTGATTTTGCAACGCAATGCCTTCGCGGCTGTCCACCTGGGCCTGGACAGGGGCAACCGCGGCGGCCGTCAGTTCCGGAAATCGGTGAACCCGCCGACCGCGAGGGTCGATCCGAAAGGTACGGCGAGCATGTTCGTCCAGATAAAGCGACTCATCGGGCTCCCACTCGCCCTCAAGGCGAGGCGACTGGCACGCACTTTTCTGGACCAAACGGCGAGAGCGGGAGACGTTCAACGCGATCTCCTGCTTTCTAGGATCGCCCGACATGCCGACAGTCAGTTCGGGAGAGATCATCATTTCAATGAAATTCGCACCCCGGCCGACTTTCGAAAGCACGTTCCGGTTCGAGGCTACGATGGCCACGAGCCTTATATCGAACGTGTCCGCAATGGCGACACCCGGGCCCTCTTCGGTGCTGGCACGGAAGTCTTGATGTTCGCGATGACATCCGGGACGACCAACCAACCTAAGACGATTCCAGTCACGCGCGAGTCGCTCCACGATTATCGCGAGGGTTGGACGATCTGGGGCATCCACGCGTTTGACCGGCATTTTAACGGTTTGAAGCGCGGGCTCAGACCCATCCTTCAACTCGCCAGCGATTGGCGTGAGAACCAGACGTCCGCCGGAATCCCTTGTGGCGCGATCACCGGCCTGACCCAGCACATGCTTAGTCGACTGGTTCGGGTCACATACTGCATGCCGCTCGCGGCATCTCGGATCAAGAATGTCGAGGCGAAATATTATGTCGCGCTCAGACATTCGATTCACCGTGACCTCGGAGTGACCATCGCCGCGAATCCCAGCACGCTCCTTGCGATCGCACGCCTTGGCGACCGAGAGAAGGCGACCTTGATCCGGGACTATGCGGACGGCACCATTGACCCGAAATGGGAGATTCCACCGGACATCCGCGCGGAACTGCCCAGACGCAGTCGCTGGAAGCGACGAAAGGTTGCACGCCGACTTGAGGAGATTGTCAATAAGACCGGGCACCTCCTCCCCAAGGATTATTGGCCAAACCTGGGATTCATGGCGAATTGGACCGGGGGAACGATGGGGGCGTACCTCCGCGGTTACCCATCGGTTTTCGGCGAACATCCTGTTCGCGACATCGGTTTGATCGCTTCGGAAGGACGGATGACGATCCCGATCGAGGACGGGACACCCGCGGGTATCCTCGATATTCGCCATCATTACTTCGAATTCATTCCTGAAGATCAATCCGAGAGTGAGAATCCGGATACGGTTGAGGCGACAGAGCTTCGGGAAGGCAGGAATTACTTCATCCTTCTCACGACCGCCGGCGGGCTCTATCGTTACCAAATCCACGACTTGGTTCGTTGCGTCGGATTTCACGGGAAAGCGCCTCTTCTGGAGTTTCTGAGCAAAGGAGCCCATTTTTCGAGCCTGAGTGGTGAAAAGCTCTCGGAATTCCAGGTCGTCGCCGCCGTCAATCAGGCGCAGAAATCACTTGGAATTCACCTCAGTTCCTATCTGTTGCTGCCGACTTGGGGCGAGATGCCGGGCTACTCGCTCCTTGTCGAAGAATCCGATATTGGCGAAGGAGGGGACTCAGAACACTTGGCTGACGAGGTTGAGCGAAACCTCAAACTGGGCAACGTGGAATACGAGAACAAGCGCGCAACCCTCCGCCTTGGCCCGATCCGCGTGCGCCGTATTGTTCGAGGCTCATGGGCGGATTTCCAAGGGCGCCGGCTCGCCAGCAGCGGCGGGACCGTCGAACAGTATAAACAGCCGCACTTGATGCCGGACGTACACGCGATCGATTCGTTCCAGTTTGAAGAGAATCGTACGCCCGCTCGCACAGAATCATCGTAACTTGAGGCGGTTCGGATTGCCCCGTTTGGGCATTCGTGGTACGGGTTCCGAAAGCTACATCGGTTCGCGACTTGGTACGCTTGGCCCTCGCGCTAGATTTGCCAGTCGGATTGGTTCTGCCACGAAGGCCCCGGAGTCGAACGCGGACAGGATCGCGTTTCCGGGAGAACCCCAATTAGGGGGAGTACCTAGGTATGATTCCGGCGACGGATTCCGCCCAATCGACACCCAAGCGAATCACCTGGCTGCTCCTGACCATACTATCAGGGCTCGTTGGCCCGGGCTGTGGTCAGTTGCGCTCATTCCGCGAAAAGGAAGCGCCTCCCGCGTTTGGGACAGTCGCGAGCGAGCACGGTCCCAGGTCTGACGACGCTTATGCGGAGAAACTCTCGCCCTCAGTGAAACGATCGAAA
>JAYVYS010000358.1:0-4311 GCA_043784005.1 Isosphaeraceae bacterium | reverse complement strand
CGATAGCGAATGACGGATGAGGAAAGATTTGCCGAGATTCCCGCGAAATCGTTCATCTCTCCGTCTATTCCATCCGTCATTCGCCTCTCGCGTTTCCGGGCATTCTTCAGGAACGTGACTCATCGGTAATGATCAGAGGCCGCTCAAGTCGGCCGCGAAAACCCGGACGCCGTCTTTCATGTGCAACCGTTTAACCAGTTCGGCAGACCCGCCGACCGTCAGGCTTTTCAAGGGAGGCACGCTCAGGCCCGCCAGGACCGATGGCGGGTTGTCTTCGCTGACTTTGGACCCTCCCAGGGCAAGGCCATTCAGAATCATTGGCGATTCGTTGACGATCTTGATCTGAAACGTCGACTTGCCTTTATCCTTCGGCCCGTTCGTAAGTTGCACGCGCACTAACCGAGCCACGATTGCCTCCGCCACGGCGTCGCCGAGTCGCGCGGCACCATTCTCGTGCTTTTGAGTGCTGGTGAGTGGAGTCGTGTCTTTGGCGTTTTCGTCCGCGTTCAAGGTCATCTCGGACGCCTTGATTTGGAAACGTCCGAGATTGATCCAATCGGAGCCGGACGGGTGGCTCGCCGTCAGTTTTATGACGATCGCGGTCTCGGAGAGTTCTAGCTGACAAGCCAGCGCGGGGCCTTTCGGACTCTCGGGGATTCCTTCCTTGGCGGTGAGGCCGAGCACGGGATATTTGCCCCACAGCGTTCGAAGACCCGTGGCAAGTTCGCCGGCATGATCGCCCTCGGCTTTGATCTCGAAGTAAAGTGGGCCGGGATCGGCTTTAGCCTGGGGCGTTCGAACCTCGGACTGGTCCAGGTGTTCGACGAATTGACGCGCGAGCGCGATCTCATGTGCATTGCCCCAGCCTTGCGAGAGGCGCCCGATATCATCCCAATCGGCTCCAGCCGTGACGTACCAGAGGACCATCTGCGCGACGGTTTGGGGTGCCTTGGCCTCTGCCAATCGCTTGACTGCGGTCCTGGTCCGCGAATCTTCAGTCGCCTGGTCGATACCGCTGATTTGCAACCTTTCCCCCTTCGCGGGTGCGAGCGGAAGCGCGTTGGCACCCGGGCCATTGAGGCTCACCACGGACGTGGGTAGGTGGCGGACCTGATGAGGATCGAGGCTGGTGGTGAGCAATCCCGTTGGTGGAACCGACCTCATTCCTCCGCCCATTCCACCCATTCCTCCGCCCATTCCACCCATCATTCCGGACATGAGCGAGGCCTGGTTCCAGCTATCCCGCTCGCCGACCAGGGACATGATCAGACGGCCCAGCATCATCATCCCCATGGAAGCGGGCATCGTTCCGCCCCCCATTCCGCCCCCCATTCCGCCCCTGCTACCGCCCATGCCACCGGTCATACCACCACCACCCATGCCGCCGCCGCCCATTCCGCCACCACCCATTCCACCACCCATACCACCGCCGCCCATACCTCCACCCATTCCGCCACCACCCATCCCACCGCCCATCCCACCCATGCCACCACCGAACTGACCGGTGGCACCAGAGACGATCAGACCTGGAGGAAGAACGACACGGAGCTTGTTGTTGGTCCGATTGGTCAGCGACATGGTAATTCGGCCGTCACCGGTTCCTTCCGCGGTGACCGAGAGTTGTCCGGTCTGAATTCCCTTGAGGACGTCGATGGTCGATGGTTCAATGTCCGCCGCTGATGCGGTGAGCGGTGTTTGATCCTTGGATTTTGTGGCTTGAGTCTGCGTGACGTGTGAGACTTGACGCTTCTTGACTTTCGGTGAGTCGGCGCTCAGGGTGGGCGTGAGGATTACGATCAACAAACCACCAAGACCCAACCCGATCAGCGTCTTCATGATGATCTTCAATTGACAAGTGTGCGCGCACATAGAAACATCTACCTTTCCGATGGAATGAGGAGTAACGGCCTCGCGGAGGAATTTCGCGAAAAGCCGTACGAGACCCAAGGAGGGAAATCAACCGCGACGATGACAAGTCTGTGACGGAGCCGATCGAGAGGAAGACTCCTCTCCGACCGCCAGTCAAGTCTTAATAAGTCACCCGGAACCGGACTTACCCTAGCGTGGGTGTGCACACACTGCGGCATGATCGCGCCGAGCGGTGGCCGGAACCGGTCGTGCGGTTCCTCAACAGCGGAGACGAGGGATCGGGCGAGCGTGAGCGCGGGCGGCTTGTCGACACGGCAAGGCGACCGTTGAGGTCGCAAGGAAGGCCGAGTAAGCGCTAAGCCTCGTCAAAGACAGTGCGACATCTGGACCTCTCCGAGAGAGGCCGACCACCGCGCGATGGCCAATCGACGTTGCGATCGACGTAACCGCTCGAACACGAACTACCGGCTGGTTGGCTGCGGTGTGAGTCAGAAGATCGAGGAACGCGCGACCAAAGGAAGACGTGCGGAAGGGCGCGAAGACGTTGGCTACCAGGAGAAGCAGCGACAAGAAAATTTTATGCCAGGGATTGATAGATAGTGACCCACGCATAAAGCGGACTCCTGGAACGCCGAACTAAGTCAAGCTTATCCTACGGAAGGCCAAGTCGTCAAACAATATTTTTAAGGCCGGAAAAAGGGAACGCGGAACAGCCTGTGCTGTTTCAGACACTCGATCACTGGTTCGCTGGTCGCGCCGTCTGACCTGTAATTGGGGATGAGTGTCGCGATGCCGTCGAAGAAGAGCACCAGATTTTTTGCCCAATCGGTGTTGCGCCAATACCGGGGAGACGCCAAGGGGACAGGGAAAGGCCAGGGGACATTCCGATTCTATAACGATATTTGGGTATTCTGGATCAATTCATTCCGGATGAGCGGCGTCGCGTCGTGGGTCCAACGAACCGCACAGATTGCAACGGATCGGCCGTCTAACTGATGCCGAGAGAACGTTTTCAAGGCCGAACCCGGCGGCTCTCTCGATACTATCGTATGAAGACGTCTCCGCGTTCACCGAGGCCGAATCCCCCTGGTCCGACAGCCTTATGATCGTGAACAAAACGCGACGTTCACGCCGAGCCGCGAACGCTCTCGGCGCGAGCCAAGCGAAGTTCTTCCAAAGCCGAGACTCGCTCTTTGACAACCCGACCATTGCGCCAAACGAAGCCATCGCTTGGCGCGAAACGAATTCAACGGCGATTTGTCAGGACTTCGACCGATCACAAAATTCCCGAACCAACCCGATTCCGTCGTTCTGGGGGACATGTGAATGAGTTGAAGGGCGCGACACCTTCCTCCATAGCCTTCCCGAAACGAACCCGACCCCCCGGGGCTAAGCCCGCAACGCCGAACGAAGCGATTTGCGATCGTCGCAACAGGCAGGGCGCGAAGCCCCGAATAACGGGATGACCGTCGCGCCGAACAAACCCATTTTTCCGGTTCGTTCACATCACGGGATCGAACAATTCGCCAACCAGGCGGACTCGAAGGCCGCTTTCATCGGCTCTGAGCGAAAAGAAACACCCCCGAGCAAAGCGACCAGGTGTCTTGACCCTATCGGGAAGTCAAGCTATATGTTGGTGGCCTGGCTCGTGGGTCGGGCATAAAGAAACGATCGGAACGAGGTCGCCGCTCGGACACTTCCATGAGACCGAACGCCGACGATCGTATAGAGAGTGACGCCGTCGTCAATGCGCGAAACCGACTCGCGTTGATCAGCGAGTCGTTGGGAACGCGCCAGCCGGAATATGCCTCTGCGCTGAATCAACTTGCCCTCCTATTGATCATGCAAGGAGACGCCGACGCGGCTGAGCCGTTGCTCCGCGAGTCCCTTGAAGTCCGCAGGACCACACTCGGCGAAAACCATCCCGACTTCGCAACGAATCTGAGCAGTCTGGGAGGAGTTCTCTGGGCCAGAGGAGAACTCGGCGAGGCTGAGACTCTGCTTCGCCAGGCGGCCGAGGTGCGTTGCGCGACACTTGGCCCCGGCCATCCCAAGTCGATCGTCAGCATTAACAGCCTCGATCAGCTCGTGCGAGCCATGCGAGAATGGAAGCCTGTCAAACCGCTTATGCGTGCACCTGAAATGACGCTGGCCCCGTCGGATGAGTTACCATCGATCGCAGCCCCCGCGACGACACCGCTTCCCGCCGATACGATCACCCCTGCCCCCAGACGCGGCGATTCTCCGGTCGCTGCCGTGGTCGCCACCGAGCGGCATTTCGCGGACGAGCTTGAAAAACAGTTTGAGGAGGTCCGGGACGACTTTGCGGCACTTGCCAATCGCTTGACGAGCGCGGCACGCGGCCTACTGAAGGATGGAGTCGTCGCGCCAGAGATTTTGGCGACCGAATGTCGTGAGTCTCGTCAACAATTCGACGCTTTA